>JAFQBR010000320.1 GCA_017399665.1 Clostridia bacterium
GTTTTAGTTACTTACAGAATAACAAGACTCTCAAACCTCAAATTTGGGCGTAAAAGTCACGTACTGACAATACGGTTACTCTATAAGAAGGTTAACAAACAGAAATAAACAACAAAAATTTTATCAGATTTCGTTATAATTTTCAAGTATTTCACACAGGTCTTCTGTTATAATAACAGCTTTTTCACAAGGAAGCAATGGGCGCTGTTTGGAATTTTCAATTAGTAATAACCCAACCTGCTCTGCTTGACAATGTGAATATACTTGTTTTATTTTTTCGTCTGATAAAACGCTTTTTAAATTGACAAAAATAAAAAATTCACAATTTTTTAATTCTATTAGGGCATTAATGTAACAAATTATCTTCTCTTCTAAACTACTGTAAGTTTTTTCGAATTTTATACCGCTTGCTTTAAAAAAATCTATGGGAGAAAGTTCATCATAGTCAAGTGAAAAAGGCAAGCAAAAGGCAACCTCGCTTAAAAAAGAAAGTGTTTGTGTGTTAAGCTGGTTAAATAGTGTGAATTTTTCTTGATAAGTGATATTTTCTAACCGTTTTTGTAAAAGATTTAAAATCTTTTTATCGTTAAGGTCAAAATGAAAAATATCCGTTATAATAGCCCCGTATTTAGCAGGATTTATCACTTCCCCTGCTTTACAAAAAATAAAGTTGCTTTCCCCATCGTTTAAGGCGCAATCTATTTCTGTAACCAAATTAAAATATTCACCAGGGTTTTCTACAATTAAAAGCTGAACGGATTGCTCACTAATTTTTAGCTGGGTTTCTAAATGTACGTGGGTAAGCGTTACTTCTGCTTTCATATTTCCACCAACCTATCTGTACTATCAATAACCAGCTTTTGCTCTTCACCAAGCAAATATTCTATTTTAGAAAATTGATTTTCAGTTATCTCTAATAACTCCACCATTCCACTTTTGGGTAAATTTTTGCGCACGTGATTTTTAACAGATTCGCTTGTTACGTTATTAACAACAAGCTTTGTGTAAACGGACTTTTGCATCATTATAAAACCGTTTTTAAGTAGATACTTATGGAAACGGTTATATTCTTGCCGCTCTTTATCGGTAAGCATTGGTAAATCAAAAAACAATAATAATCGCATAAACTTATAATTCATTTTGCTCTATTTTTTGCGGAAAGATTAACAATTTTTCATCCCCTTTTTCTAAGGCGTGAAAAACGCTCCTTGTAAACTGCCTAATTGCTAAGTCAAGGGTGGTATTTTTATTATCTATAACCGTTTTATAGTTAAGAATGTTCGCCATTTTCTTTTTAAACTCTGCGTCGCCCTCTTCTATGTTAACTGCCGTTTTGTCTACCGTGGTGCGAAAAATTTCCATTAAATCGCAGGCAAGATTAAATTGATTAAACTCATTATCGTGCCAAATACCAATTTGTGTTAAATATCCACTTGAAACAATTTCTCTGTTAAAGGCAGAAAGCAAAACTGCATATCCGTAATTTAAGCATCCGTTTAAAAAACCACCGCTTTTTCTTGATGTATCAAAGCCTAATATGCAATTAAAATAAACTTTTGCTGCATGCCCTTCACGGTTGGTAAGGTCATTAAATTGCACTTCTTCTACGTAAGAATTAAGCAAACTTGCTTGCTCTAAAAAACCAAGCTGGGTTAAATGCTCTGCTTGATGCTCTATTTTCTTTTTTATAATTTCACGCCAAACTTTCCCTTTGATTGAATCACTCCATAAAAATTGTTCTTTATAACGCTTAACAGTGTTATGCGCGCCATAATAGGGCAATAATTCTGATTGAGGATTGTGTTTTTCATCACAAAAAATGACCTTTATATTGTTTTTTGTAAGCTCGCATAAAAGGGATGCGGTTAAAGAAACTGCCGTACTTTGAATTATTAAAGTATTTATTTCATCAATAAAAACCTTTCTTTCTTGCTCCCCTCTTATAACTAAGCTATTTAACCGCACCTCTAGCTTGGCTCTGTTTTTAATAATAACCGTGCGAAAGCCCATAATTAAACTTTTTGAATGCGCTCAACCAACCCACAAGGTGATTGATGAACGATTGCAAAATTAACGTTAGTTATGTCTTTACCAATTCGCAATGTTCCGCAATTTGCCCCATCATCCAACAATGTTAAATCAGCTTTTTCTGCATTACACTTCATAAAACGAGTGATTTGAAGTAAGACTTTAATCTGATTAAAAGTGCTTAACTGTTCAAAAAGAGACTGTTTTTCTTGAAGTTTTTCTTTAAAGCTTCTTACACCAGATAAACCTTGATATGTTTTTTTGCTAAGCGAATCTATTATCTTGTTATAAATTTCGTTATTTTGCGCCTTCGTGGCATATAGTACAACTTTTTCCCTATTAGTTAATAAAGGGATTTCTTCTTTTTGTTTTTCGTTATCGGCAAGCCTACCAGCCCTATCCTTTTCAATAAGCTTTACAAGCTGTTTAATATATAAATCAGTCTTACCATCTGTAAACCATTGCTGTGCGTTATGCACTAACAATCTAGAGCCAGTAACACCGGCAATCCATGCCCTGTAACCGTCAATTGAAACAAGTGCTTTAATCTTAAGCTTAGGAATAACTATTTCGGGTTCAGTTAAACCACAAGTAATAAGATACTCTAACAGCGCGTTAGCGTTGTTTTTTAGTTGATAATCAACTAAAATAGGCACTTGCTCTATCGTTTTTATAATATTACCCTTTTTATCTTTTGACTGAACAATTGCAAAGTATGCCGTGCTTAATGATTTAAAGCCTCCGTATTTTTCGGTTTTAATATAAGGCTCTTGCATTTTGCGCGGAGCGGCTATTGCGCTTTCTGTTTTTGAATAAACAGTTTGGTTATAAAACTCGCCATGATTCACAAATGCATATCTTGTTACAACCATGCTGGTTTTAGATGCTATTTCTTTTATGCGTGCAACGTCAGAAGAGCCACCCCACGCGCCGTCAATTACCCAATTAAATAATTGCTTTAAATTGTATTCGCGTTGCTGACCTTCTTTATTGGTATAAAAATATGCGTGGTTTGAAGTAAACTTACTGTCGTATATATTACCAACAACAATATTTAAATAAGCATCTCTTGCGTGATGCAAGTCATTTGTTTCTCTACATTTTACAATGCTGTATCTTTGCTTAAAATCATCAACATTGCCTGCTTTACTATAAACGATTTTAGTTCCATAGCTTGCATACTTACGCTTTAAAAGCTCCGCCACCGCTTTTACTGTTTGATTTGTTACAACTATCTGTCTGTTAATAAACTCCCTAAAATCATCCTCGTTTAAGGGATTTGTTCTTGTTAAACGCGAATATTTTTCCGCGCTCATTAGTCCTTTTTCTTTTAAAAGCTTCCAAAACTTTTGTTGATTTGTAAATCCTATGGGAAGTGGGTAATTATCTGTTTTTTCTGCGTTTTTTTCGCGTGCGACTAAAACTTTATTGTTAAGACTATCATCCTTAGTCATGGATTGCGGAATAATATGGTCAACATCATATAAATCCGTTGCAAGGTCTTCTAAATTAATTCTTCTGCCTGTATATGCACATCTACCAAGTTGTAAAAAGTAAAGGTATAGCCTTTCTTGGCGAAGCCTTGAATCAGTCATTTCGTTGTGATTAAGCTCAGCTAAAAGATCTGCTAAATCATTACAGTCGGCACTTAAGCCAGCATATAAGCCAAGTAAAGTATTCTTCCTGGAAATAGTACGCCCTTCATCACCTTTTTTACCATGTTCACGCGTAACTTCTAAAAAGATTTTATCTGGCGCTTTGCCAACAGCCTTTACGTATTCATCCACCATAATAAGTGATTGCCAAACACCCCTTCGCACCATGGGTGAAACATATAATTCCTCAATGTCTTTATACGTTACTTCTTCATCCTTACCAGCATTTTCGCTTTCTATGGCTTTGCTAAATTCAAATTCTTCTCTGTTAAGCAATTGGTTAAAATTATAATTTGTGTGATATAAGCGGTTTAATATTGTGTAGACCTCACCTGTAACAGGATCTATTCCGCCAATAAGATCGCATAAAAGTTTGTATGATAAACGACCAAATTCTTTAAATGAACTTATGCCTTTTAACCATTTTATATTTTCTTTTATTTCTTTTATATTGCCATATTTTTCTTTAATAGCACTTTCTACAATACTTTTATCCGTATTTAACGTATGCCACAAAATAATATCTTCAAAAATTTGCGCTTTTTCATCTACTAAAGAACCAAATTTTTCCTTAAAAATAACGTAAGACGACATTGTTGCATTGATTCCAACAATACTATCGAACCCACCAATTGTTAGTTCTTTACTTTCAGCTAAGGTGCACCTTCCTGTTTTTACTAGATATTCCTTAATTTGTTTAACATTGACTTTTTTAGATTTTAAAAATAACTGAGTAAATAACTCTTGTTTTAGTTCTGTTGATAACAACGTGTTATCTATCGTTAGTTTGTTAATTTGATTAAGCACGTTAAACGCTTGATAATACATTGAGGCTTTGGGTAACACGTCTTCGTTGTGAAGATAGGTACATTTATTAGTCATGCGACGTATAAAACCCTCGTTACTCTTTGCTTTATCAACAATGTCATCAAAGTTCCAAGGGGTGATTTTGCCCACAGCGCCTTCCTTTCTTACAATCCACGCATTAGAATGGGTTGCATTTAATGGCCCTACGTAGTACGGAATTTTAAACAAAAATATCTTTTTTATTTTCTCAGCAGGGGTATAACCATCTTCTTGCTTTTGCGAAAATTCAGGATAATTTAAACAAAGATTTTTTAAAATTAAATCAAGCTCTGCCCCATTAATTTGGTGTGGAAATAAACCATTATCTGCATTTATTATTTTTGGTAAAAACGTTCCACCTTCTATTTCTTGAATAATAAAATTGTAAGTGGCTTGATCATTAGGTTTGTTTTCAGATAATATTTTCTTTAAAAATTTATAAAAATCTTCTTTTTTACACTTTTTATCTACATAACGCTTTAAATTTTTATTTTTTGTGTAACCGATATAGCTTACATAGTTTGCAGATTCGCTTGTGCTACGGAATATTTTATAATAAATTTCTTTGGTATAATTTTCTTTAATAAACTGCTTTAGCGTTTTTAAATCTGCGCTATGTTTGTTGTAAAGAGCCACCATTGAACTTGAAATGTTTTCGTGCCCTTCTAAAATCTTTTCAAAAACTATGTAATTATATATATCTCTTGCCGCTTTCAGTACAGTATAATGCTCTTCTTCAAAAACTTCTTCTTTTTGCTCAAAAGCTTCATCAGTTATGTCTTTAAAAGAAAATTTTTCATCTTTATATTTTTCAGCATATTCTTCACCAAAAATTACGGAAGCTTTTATTTTTGCACCCAATAAAAGTGCTATCATTTCCTTTTTAGCTGACGTTTCATCACCAAAAATTATATATCCTTCTCTTTTTTTGTCGTTTAGCCCCTTTCTAGACATTGCTAAAGTTCTAAATTCTTCAGCTTTGCTCTTATCAAGATGAAGCATTAAACAGTCATCAAGAGATTCTATTATTAAATTATAATTTTCGAATAATTTTTTTATATCGCGAATATCGCTTACGTCCTCCCCTTCAAAAAGGAAGTGTCCACGATATTTTATTATATGATGTAATGCTAAGTAATAATGGCGCAAATCTTCCTTTTTGCTTTCTGTTAGAGCTTTGCGTAAATGAAAGATAGTAGGATATTCTTTATAAAAGTTAACGTCTGTGTAATTCTCATCTGCAAATAAAGAAAATTTACTTTTTAAGCATTCTGCTTTATCCTCTTCATAAAATCCACTATTATTTAATCTTATAAAGAAGTTCTGATCTTCCATAAAAGGCGCAAAAACCCCTTGTAAAAATAAGATTCTTTGTTTTCTACGTTGTAATCTTCTACGCGCCGTTCTTTTTGCACGCCTATCTGAAGCATCTTGTGCTTCATCAAATAAGCGTACTGACCACAGATCTTTACCTTTTGCACGAAGTAAGTTGTAGTTTTCATCAGTACAAGCCATTCCTACTGATTCAGTACCAATATCCATGCCTACGTAAAATTTTTTCATAAATTTCTCCTAAAGTATTGACAAGTTAATTTATTTGCGATATAATGTGCTTACAGAATAACAGACGAGTTCAAATAAAGATTTATTCTAACCACTTGTTCGCATTGGCGACACACTCTCCGTATGGGGAGTTTTTTTTTAACCTTTTTATTATAAAACTATTATAGCACCTTAACCACGCTATGTCAAGATTGTTTATATAAATACAGTTTAATAAATATCTACCTGTGTATTAAGCAAGTTTAAAAGAAAATAGGACAAAAGTGGGGCTATAAGTCGATTATCACGGGTTTTATGAGAAAATGAAAAGCGGAGCAATTTTATTTTTGCTCCGCTTTTATTATGGTTTTATTTGCGACTAGAATTAGTTTTCACTACCTTCGTCGGTGCTTTCTGCGTTTTCAGCCACAACTTCTTCTACTGCGTTTTCGCTTACTTGAGCTTCAGTATTTTCTGCGTTTGCTTCTTCAATACCTTCAGCATTTTCTTCGCCTTCGGGAAGTTCTTTTTCATCTTCTTGATGAGCAACAACGGCAACGGTTACTACCCTTGCACCGTCTACACGCATAACTTTAACGCCCTTGGTATCTCTGCCGATTTTTGAAATATCGCAAGCAGGGGTACGAATTACAATGCCGTTATCTGCAATAAGCATAATATCGTTATCTTCTTTAACAAGCTTTAAGCTTACTAAGCGACCTGTTTTTTCGTTAAATACACCAGCTTTAATACCTTTGCCACCACGAGATTGTAAACGGTAATCTTCAATATCACTACGCTTACCAAAGCCGTTTGAGCTGATAGTGAATACGTCGTAACCTTCTTTAACAACGGTCATTTCAACGATTCTATCATCTTCGCTAATAAGCATACAACGAACGCCCTGAGTATCACGGCCCATAGCGCGAACGTCTTTTTCGCTAAATCTAATACACTTACCTTCGTAAGACGCTGCTAAAATTTCATCTTCACCAGAAGAAACCTGAACAGAAATAAGCTCGTCGCCATCGTTTAGATTAATAGCAATCTTACCGTTCTTTCTTATGCTATCGAATTCAGAAACTGCCGTCTTTTTAATAAGACCGCGACGTGTTGCCATAACGATATATTTCTTGCCGTCAACAGCCACTACGTCTTCGTTGTTTTCTGCATTTTCTACGCTAACTTCTGCGTTTTCGGCGGTTTCAACAGCGTTTTCTGCATTTACTACTGCGTTTTCTTCGCCATCTTCGCCTTCGGGAAGTTCTTCCACGGTGGGGTTAAGAGGAATAACTGCAGAAACGTGCTCGCCCTCTGCTAAAGGTAATAGGTTAACAAGCGCTCTGCCCCTTGCCGTCTTCATTGCTTCGGGGATTTCGTAGCCCATTAGTCTGTATACCTTACCGAAGTTTGTAAACATAAGTAGACGGTCGTGAGTTGAAGAAATAAACATATCTTCAACAAAGTCTTCTTCCTTGGGCTTGTGAGCTGTAACACCCCTACCGCCACGTTTTTGCGTTTTGTATTCTTCTAAAGAAAGACGCTTGATATAACCTAAGTGAGTTACGCTGATAACAACGTCTTCACGTTTAACAAGGTCTGCAATATCAATTTCAGAAATATCGTAAGAAAGCTCTGTTTTTCTGGGTGAGGGATATTTATCGCGAAGCTCGATAAGCTCGTTTTTGATAATTGCAAGAATTCTTTCAGGTCTTGCTAAAATATCCTTAAGGTCTGCCATGATTTTTTCTAATTCTTCAAGTTCAGCCTGTAGCTTTTCAACCTCTAAAGAAGTAAGTCTTTGTAGACGCATATCAAGTATTGCGCCAGCCTGCTTTTCTGAAAGGTTAAAGCTTTCAACTAAGTTTGCAACAGCTTCCTGACGGTCACGCGAGCGCTTGATTACTGCAATAACTTCATCTATTGAAGAAAGAGCAATAACTAAACCTTTAACAATATGCTCGCGTTCTTCAGTTTTTGCAAGATCGTATTTTGTTCTTCTTGTTACAACGTCGATTTGGTGTTTAACGTACGCTTCAAGAATTTGCTTTAAGTTGAGAACCTTGGGCTCGCCGTCTAATAACGCAAGCAAGGTAATACCGTTACTAACCTGCAATTCTGTGTGTTTATATAAAGTATTTAGAAGGACTTGTGGGTTTGCATCCTTTTTGCAGTCGATAACAATTCTCATACCGTGGCGGTCTGATTCGTCGTTGATATCCGCAATGCCTTCAACACGTTTATCCTTTACAAGTTCTACGATATACTTAATAAGTTTTTCCTTATTAACTTGATAAGGAAGCTCTGTAACTACAATTCTGTGGCGAGTGCCGTTTGCAAAATCTTCAATTTCGCATCTACTGCGTAAAATTACGCTACCGCGACCTGTTCTGTAAGCGTTTTTAACGCCTGCTCTACCAAGCTGTAACGCTCCGGTGGGATAGTCGGGGGCGGGAATATGCTCCATAAGCTCGTCAATGGTAATTTCGGGATTTTCAATAAGCGCGATAGTACCGTTGATAACTTCGGTTAGGTTGTGGGGGGGGATATTAGTCGCCATACCAACGGCAATACCGTCCGATCCGTTAACCAATAGGTTGGGGAACTTTGCAGGAAGTACGGTGGGTTGCATTCTGGTATCGTCGAAGTTGGGATAAAAATCAACCGTTTCCTTGTCGATATCGCGAAGCATTTCAACGGCAAGCTTGCTCATTTTTGCTTCGGTATAACGGTAAGCTGCTGGGGGATCGCCGTCCACCGAGCCAAAGTTACCGTGGCCGTCTACCAAGGGAAGATTGATAGAGAAATCTTGCGCTAAACGAACTAATGCGTCGTAAACTGAGCTATCGCCGTGGGGGTGGTATTTACCAAGAACGTCACCGACGATTGCAGCACATTTTTTGTACGCCTTTTCTGGGGTTAAGCCCATTTCGTTCATAGCGTAAAGTATTCTTCTGTGAACGGGCTTTAATCCGTCGCGCACGTCGGGAATAGCACGTGATACGTTAACTGCCATTGCGTATGCGATAAAGGACTTTTTAAGCTCGTTATCTACTTCAATATTTATAATATTAGTCTGCTCTAATGTTTTACGAAATTCATCTGTTAAAGCAGAGTCAAATTCTTTTTTAGCCATATATAAATACTCCTTTAATCGACCTATACGTCAAGATTTTCAACAAGTTTAGAGTTTTCTTCAATAAACTTACGGCGAAGCTCTGGCTGGTCGCCCATTAGTAAACTGAAGGTGTTTTCAGCTTCTTGCGCGTCTTCCATAGAAACGCGAAGTAGCGTTCTTGTTGCGGGGTTCATTGTGGTTTCCCAAAGCTGTTCAGCGTTCATTTCGCCAAGACCTTTGTAACGTTGAATATCGCATTTGCCAAGCGCTTCAAGCTCTGCTTTTAGCTCGTCGTCTGAATAGCAGTATTTTTCAACCTTACCCTTGCTTACTTTATATAGCGGGGGTTGAGCGATATAAACGTGGCCTTGCTCAATTAAAGGACGCATATATCTGAAGAAGAATGTTAAAAGAAGAATTCTAATGTGGCTACCGTCTACGTCCGCGTCGGTCATGCAAATAATACGGTCATAACGAATTTTACTTACGTCAAAGTCCTCTTGCATACCGCCACCGAATGCGGTAATCATACTCTTTATTTCTTCATTTTCAAGCGCGCGGTTGGGGCGCACCTTTTCTACGTTAAGAATTTTACCACGAAGTGGAAGAATTGCTTGGAAGCGTCTATCTCTACCCTGTTTTGCAGTACCGCCAGCTGAGTCACCCTCTACAATGAAGATTTCGCAAAGCTCTGCGTTCTTTTCTGAGCAGTCGGCAAGCTTACCGGGAAGCGCTACGCTTTCAAACGCGCTCTTTCTTGTTGCTTCTCTTGCCTTTCTTGCAGCCTCTCTTGCCCTTTTAGCGGTAATACATTTCATTATTACCTCTTTAGCGGCAGATGGGTTTTCTTCCAAATAAGAGCCGAATACTTCGGTCATAGCCTTTTGTACAAGCGGTCTTATTTCAGCATTACCAAGCTTTGTTTTAGTTTGACCTTCGAATTGAGGTTCGGGAAGCTTAACTGAAATAACTGCGGTAATACCTTCACGCACGTCTTCGCCGGAAAGTGAATCGCTTTCCTTTAAAAGATTTAAAGATCTTCCGCGTTCGTTAACTATTTTTGTTAAAGCGAACTTAAAGCCTTCAAGGTGAGCGCCACCTTCGTGAGTGTTGATGTTATTTGCAAATGTATATATAGTTTCGTTAAAGCTATCGTTATAAGATAAAGCAAGCTCAATGGTTACGTCACCGTAAGTATGCTCAAAATAGAATGGCTGAGCAAACATGGTTTCCTTATTGCGGTTTAAATCCTCTACAAAGTGGCGAATACCGCCTTCATAGTAGAATTCATCCGCAGCCTCTTGACCTTCGCGCTTGTCTTCAATAGTAATTCTTAAGCCCTTGTTAAGGTATGCTAGCTCGCGAAGACGAACTTTAACGGTGTCGTAGTTAAAAATAACACTTTCAAATATATCCGCATCAGGCATAAAGGTTACCTTTGTACCGGTAACGTCGCTTGCGCCAATAATTTGAAGCTCGCGCTGGGGAACACCGCGGTTATAGGTCTGCTTATAGTGTTTGCCGTTTTGATGAACTTCAACGTCTAACCATTCAGACAAAGCGTTAACAACAGATAGACCAACGCCGTGTAGACCGCCGGAGATCTTGTAACCGCCACCGCCGAACTTACCGCCTGCGTTAAGCTTGGTTAAAACTACCTGAACGGCAGAAACACCTTCCGTTGGGTGAATACCCGTGGGAATACCGCGCCCGTTGTCTGTAACAGAACAAGAGCCGTCTGCATTGATGCAAACGTTAATAGTGTCGCAATGACCGGCTAGCGCTTCGTCTATAGAGTTATCTACTATTTCTTGGATAAGGTGATGTAAACCGCGTAAATCGGTTGTACCGATATACATACCCGGTCTTTTACGAACGTGTTCAAGCCCTTCAAGAACTTGAATTTGACCTTCGCCGTACTGCGTGTTAACTACGCCTGCCTTTTCTTCCATTTCCATTTTTACCGTCCTTTAAAGCCCTTTTTTATTTGGGGCAAATAACCATACTTTTGTTTTTTGAGCATTTTTTAGCAAAAGGTTTTTTAAACTTGCATTTTACATACGTTTAAACACTTTTGCGCCATGTCCCATTTTTAGCAGTATATTATATATTATATAATATAAGGTAAATTTTGTAAAGTAAAAAATTAAATTTTTTGCTTTAAATATTAAAAAAAATATCTTTTATAAAGATATTTATCCACATTTTGTTAACTTTTGCTTTTTCTGCTTAAAAAATTGCCGTTTTTTATTGTGTTTTTTGCATTTTTATATCTCGTAAAAGCTCATTTTTTTTAAATTGTTTTAATAAATACTTACGTTTTTTATGTTTACACAACCATTCCATATAAATAAGGCTCTGTCACAACAAAGGGTTGACTAAAGAACTTTTATCTCTTAAAAAAAATCAACCATTGTTTGTGACATCGCCATAAATAAAAAGCTTTTTTTTATTGACTTTTTAAACAAATTTGATATAATTAAATAAAATCACGACTAATTTTCGCGCCTTTTAAGCGATTTTTGCCTTGTTTTACGAGGTATTATTCATTAAAAAAGGGCTATTTTTGCCCTATTGGAGATTATTATGAGCGCTTTTAACAACGAACTTATTAAAAAATTACCCAAAAACTTTGGCTTTGGCTGTATGCGCCTTCCCATGAAAAATGATGAAGTTGACTATGAAGAGTTTATAAAAATGGCGGATGCTTTTGTTGACGCCGGCTTTAATTACTTCGATACAGCTCACGGATATATTGACGGTAAAAGTGAAATTGCCATTCGCGAATGCGTTTCTAAACGCTACCCCCGTGAAAGTTTTATTTTAACCAATAAGCTTTCCGGCTGGTTCTTTAAAAGCGAAGAAGAGGTTAAACCGTTGTTTGAAAGCCAGCTTAAAGCCTGTGGTGTTGATTATTTCGACTTTTATCTTATGCATGCGCAAGGTAGGGGCAACTTCCCCCACTTTAAGGCGTGCAGGGCTTACGAGCAGGCTTTTGAGCTTAAAAAAGAGGGCAAGGTTAAACACGTTGGGCTTTCTTTCCACGATAGCGCAGATTATCTTGACCAAATACTTACAGAATACCCCGAAATTGAAATCGTTCAAATTCAGTTTAACTACCTAGACTTTGAAGACGCTGAAGTTCAGTCTAAGGCGTGCTATGACGTTTGTGTAAAACACGGCAAACCAACTATCGTTATGGAACCCGTAAAAGGCGGTCAGCTTGCAAAGCTACCAAAGCAAGCGCAGGAAGTGTTTAAAAAGCTTGGCGATTTATCACCTGCAAGCTATGCCGTTAGATTTGCTTGTAGCTACGAAAACAACGTTATGACTCTTTCCGGTATGAGTGATTTAAAGCAAATGCAGGATAATCTTTCTTATATGAAGCAATTTAAACCTCTAGATGAAAAAGAATATAAGGCGATAGATGAGGTTAAAGAACTTTTAGAAAAACTTAAAGTTATTCCCTGCACCGCTTGCCGTTACTGTACGGACGGTTGCCCACAGAAAATTCTTATTCCCGACCTGTTTGCTTGCTATAACGACCAAAAGGTGTTCGACGGCGTTTCTCGCCAATGGCATTATAACGTAAATACCAAAAACAACGGAAAAGCAAGTGACTGTATTAAATGCGGGGCTTGCGAAGATATTTGCCCACAGCATTTAAAAATAAGAGATTTGCTTGAAGAGGTTGCAAAAGAGTTTGAAAAGAATTAAAACTTGATAAAAATAGCAAAAAACCGCCCTATAAGGCGATTATCGACCATTTACTTTTTTAAAAGATGGCACATTAAACAACCAAACCGAGTAAAAAAAGTTGTTTTTACTCGGTTTTTTTATTCGCTCTTTTACCATTTGTTTTTTATTTTTTGCGCTTTGCGGTTTTTATCAAAGCAAAATAATACCAATTATACTAATTAAAAAGGTAAAAAAAGATGAAAAACACTTTAAAAATAATTGAATATTTTTAAAAAATTAGTATAATAATGGTAGAAATTAATATGTGAGGTATACAAAATGAATGTAACCAAGGATGTAAAATATATTGGCGTTAACGACCATAACGTTGACCTTTTTGAAGGTCAGTACGTTGTACCTAACGGCATGGCATATAACTCTTACGTTATTATGGATAGCAAGATTGCAGTTATGGATACCGTTGATGCAAATTTTACGCACGAATGGCTAGATAATTTACAAAACGCACTAGACGGCAAAAAACCCGACTACCTTATTGTTCAACACATGGAGCCTGACCATTCAGCAAATATTTTAAACTTTGCAAATACCTATCCTAACGCCACTATCGTTTCTTCATCAAAGGCGTTTATCATGATGAAAAACTTTTTTGGAACAGATTTTGAAGATAGAAGAATAGTCGTTGGCGAAGGCGACACTCTTTCACTTGGCAAACATAACCTAACCTTTGTAACAGCACCAATGGTGCACTGGCCCGAAGTTATTGTTACCTACGATTCAACAGATAAAATTTTATTCTCTGCGGACGGATTTGGTAAATTTGGCGCTTTAGACGTTGAAGAAGACTGGGCTTGCGAAGCGCGCAGATATTATATCGGTATCGTTGGTAAATACGGCGCTCAAGTTCAAGCTTTATTAAAAAAGGCTAGCGGTCTTGATATTTCTATTATTTGCCCATTACACGGACCTATTCTAACCGAAAATTTAGGTTATTATATTAACCTTTACAACACTTGGTCAAGCTACCAGCCCGAAGAAGAGGGAATAGTTATTGCTTACACCTCTATTTACGGCAACACCAAAAAGGCTGTTAATTTACTTGCCGAAAAGTTAAAAGCATACGGCGCGCCAAAGGTTGTTGTTAACGATCTTGCTCGCTGCGATATGGCAGAGGCTGTTGAAGATGCGTTTAGATACAGCAAAATTGTTTTTGCTACGACCACATATAATGCAGATATCTTCCCCTTTATGCGTGAATTTATTGAGCATTTAACAGAACGTAGTTTTAAAAACCGCACGGTTGCATTTATTGAAAACGGAAGCTGGGCACCCCTTGCTACTAAAGTAATGAAGTCTATGCTTGAAAACAGCAAAAACTTAACCTATGCGGAAAATAGCGTTACCCTACTTTCTGCTTTAAACGAAACAAGCACAGCGCAAATAGACGAGCTTGCAAAAGAACTTTGCAAAGACTATATTGCAAAAAGTGAAAGCGCAAATAAAAACGATCTTACTGCTCTATTTAATATCGGTTACGGTCTTTACGTTGTTACTTCTAACGACGGACGTAAGGATAACGGCCTTATCGTTAATACAGTAAGCCAAGTTACAAGCTCACCCAACCAAATTGCAGTTACTATTAATAAAGAAAATTATTCACACCATATTATTAAACAAACGGGTAAAATGAACGTTAACTGCTTAACGGTTGAAGCACCCTTTGCCGTTTTTGAAGCCTTTGGCTTTGTTAGCGGAAGAGTTGTTGATAAGTTTGCAAACTGCACCCCATTACGCTCTGATAACGGACTTGTGTTCTTACCCAGATATATTAATTCATTTATGTCTTTAAAGGTAGAACAGTACGTTGACCTTGGTACTCACGGTATGTTTATTTGTTCTGTTACAGAAGCCCGCGTTATTTCTGATAAGGAAACTATGACCTACACCTATTACCAAAATAACGTAAAACCCAAGCCAGAAACGGAAGGCAAGAAGGGCTTTGTTTGCAAGGTTTGCGGTTGGGTTTACGAAGGCGATACACTACCTGAAGATATCGTTTGCCCATTATGTAAGCACGGATATAACGACTTTGAAGAAATTAAATAATACTTTAAAAGTATAACTAAAAGACCGATACGCTTTGTTCGTATCGGTCTTTTTTGTTATCAAAATATTAGTTTTTTTTAAAAATGTGGGGCTATAAGTCGGTTATTCGCACTTTCGTGTTAATAATACACAACAGCTATTCTATTGTTTCAATATAAAAGCTAACCGGTCTAAATCCGTCGTTACAGGAAATCATAGCAGAATGAGGATTTTTCATCCACCCGTCGTAAAAATTTCCACCGCCGTTTGCTAGCACTTCAACAAATTCTTTCATGCTTTGCCATGCACTTTCGCAAAGATTATCAGGTCTTTTTGCATCCTCGCTAATAAACACGTCGCCTACTTTTACGTCGCAGGTATGTTCTATTGCATTTTCATATATTGCGGAAAGATCGCTGTGATTTACCGCCCTTATCGCGGTTATTTTTACCTTTTTCATACTGTTATCCCTTTTTCTTTTTAGAACCTATATGCTTTAAAAATATTTCGCTATCGTAAGGGGGAACTATAATAAAAAACTGCTCGCCCGCCCTTTCAAAATTGATTTTTACTGATTTTTTCACCGAAAAAGAGCCGTTTGAACGCTGTTTTACGGCAAAATTAGAATATGGCTTGTCGGTAATATATTTTGGTTTATTCCAAGCGTTAAAAACAATTCTTTTTTCTATTATCTCAAAGCCCTTAAACCATGTTTTTTCAAGGGCAAACACCGTTTGCATATCTGCAAGCATAACCCTATCGCCTTCGGTAAAAATTTTAACGGATGCGTTTATATAATCAAACGCCCGCGTTGCAGCTCTTTCTTTACCGCCTTTCGTGCTGTAAACGTAAAGAAATACGTCTATTGGGGTTGCATTTTGCGGTATTTTTAAAAATTTATCACTTTCCTTTGCTATTTGGTCGCCACTTTTTAAAAGATTTTTATATTCTTCAGATGTTGCAACCTGCTTTGCGCGTTTTTTCTTATAAATGGTTAAGCAACTACCAATAATTAAAAACAAACAACCAAAGCCAAACAAAATATATCTTTCAGGCGGAATTTTTTGACCTTCACTCAGTTGAGTTAGCTCCATAAAAAATATTCCCAAAAATACGCTAGCTAGAACAAGTAGTACCATTCTAAGTATACTTAAAAGGGTGGGAAGCTGAGCTTTCTTTTCAAGCTCGTTTAAGTGATTTGTGTAATCTTCTTGTTTTTGTATAATAGTTTTATCTAGCTCGCGCTCTATTATACTAGAACTTTTACTTGCGCGGGTATACAAGTCAACTGAAAAAATATCTTTCATTTTTTATCTCCAATATGTAAAAAATGGGGCTATAAGTCGATAAACCCCATTTTTGAACTATTTTTTGCTTTCTAAATCAAAATCGATTTGGCTTTCAAACGCCTTTATAAAATTAGGGGAAGAAGCCACAACCCTTTTATAAGAATCGTAAAGAGCCTTTGTCCAATCTTTATCGCCAAGGTACTTTCTGTATACGCAATGCGCCCGTATAACGGAAGGATTTTGGCTTTCTTCATTGAAGAAGATTTCTGCACGTTTAACGTATTCCTCATCCGGCCGTCCTTTTATACAAGCTAAATATAAAAGCTCGGGAAAAATAAGCGTATATTCTTGGTCGGTAAGTAAAGAAAAATCAGTTTGAAGTGCCGTTAAACAATATATTGCCTCTTCCTTTCTGTTTTGTAAGGTTAAATATATAAAATGAAGGAAAATGGCAAGCGGTTCGCTTGATTTTTTAAAAATAGGATCTTCTGCAGGAATATCCTCAAGCGACAGCTGTTTTTGTAAGTTAGCTATAGCCACAAGCACGTCGTTATAATCGCGATTTGACAAAAGCAAAGAGCCGTCCGAGGTTTTATCTAGCGGTAAAAGGTTAACGGTAAACAAATAAAATGCCGAACAGCTACCGATTGTTAAAAAGCAAAAGGCAAAAACGTTATTGCTTATAAACATCGGAATATTAAGAGCAACAGCAAACAATAATGTAAACAGTAATCCCCCAAAAGCAGTAAGCCTTAATTTTAATTTTGTAAGCTCCTTTTTTGGAATAAACGCACTTTCGCCGCCTTCTAGTGATAGCTTTGAAAAATATTTTACTTCTTTGCCGTTCGTATAATCAATTGCAAACAAACCGAAGTTGACGTATGCCGTTTTTAAGCCACAAAACTTAGCAAATAAAATATGCCCGAATTCGTGAACGAATATAGCTAAAAAATAGTTAACGAACAAGCCCGTAAAAGAATAAATAAAGGCATCTAGCCCGAATACTTTAAATTTTGCGTTTGCATATACTATTAAAATGCACGCTACTGCCAGCCACACAAAAAAAAGTATTAAGTTAATTACCGTATACGCTTTTCTGTTTAGCATGTGTATTCCTCTTGACTTTTTCTAAATAGTATCCTTCTAAATTGTCGTCTTCTTTAAGAATTATATTGCGCGCGTTGACCATTTGCGTAAACAAATAAAGTATTAACGCGCCAGAATGAATAACGTTTGCCCTAAGTTGGTTGATTTTAAAGGTTTTGGCTATATTTTCAGGCGTACGTAGGTAAAAATCTTTAACGTATTCTTTAAGCTCGCTAGCCAAAATAGTAAGCCCGTTAGTTTTATCTCTGTTATAAACCTCTTCTTTACTTGCAATAAACGCAATTACGTTCGCCGTTCCGCCAATAGCATAAACCGTGCTATAACTGCAGGTTACACTAGGCAAGTGCGCTATCTGCTGATTGACCTTTAGGGTTGCTTTAGTTATATCTCTTGCGCAAAGGTCAGTTAAGGTAACAGCTCCTATTTTAGCTGAGTTAGCATATATAATTTGACCGCCTTTTGAAATTACAAGCTCGCTTGAAGCCCCGCCAACGTCTATTAAACAACCATCCGCGCCGTTTAATGCGCCCATAATACCAAGTTTTGCCTCTTTTTCGCCCGAAACAACCTCTAATTTTATTCCGTAACGTGCAAAAAAACGATTACAAAACTCTTCTTTATTTTTAGAATTTCTTACTGCAGCCGTAGCAAAGGGATAAATCTCACTACCATACTCTTTAGCGACGGCAATAAGCTGGTCTAGTCCTTCAAACGTTCTGTTTATCGACTGCTCGCACAAAACCCCGTCTTTGCTATCCTTGGCAAGCTGAGTTG
Source organism: Clostridia bacterium (assembly GCA_017399665.1). The sequence goes on from JAFQBR010000320.1 coordinate 18,144, forward strand.
TAATCGTATTTCTATAAAAAACCTTTTCGCCCAAAGAAATTCTTTCACGAACGGAATTACTGCCTATATCTATAATTGCAATACTCTTGTCTTCCATAGCGTTTTCAACCCCATTTATGCCAATAACCGCCTTATAGGGGCACTTTTAGTCTTTAATTTTATCCTCTTTGTAAATATAGCCAAGCTCGTTAGCGCGCTCTTCAATTTTCCATTCGCGTTGCCAAAGGCTAATGCCTTTTTCAAGCTCCTCTTTTTCGGCTTCCCAAACGGCAATTTCTTGTTCCAACTCGGCAATTTTTGCCTTTTTGCCGTGAATGATTCCCATTTGGTAAACCATGATTGCCACTAAAATAAAAAGAAGCAAAATGGCAGACGCGGTTACCGCTGCGGCTATTTTGTTTAGTTTTTCCAAGGTCATTTTGCACTTTTCTCCTTTGTGAAAGAGCATTTATAACACTATTATACAACTTTTTTGTGAATATTGCAATAGTTTTTCCTATTGTTTTTAAGTATAGATAAAAACCTACTAGCATTGTTAGTGGCATAAAAGCGCGAATATCTGCCATATTGTACTTATTTTTTATAAAAATGAAGAAAAACGCCAAAAAAATAAGCCGTATTCCCATTACCACCTGCGAAAGATATTTGCCCTTAAAAATGCAGTTTAGTAGCTCAAAATAAACACTTAAAAGCCCAAAAAGATATCCATAAGAGAAAAAAAGCAAAAAATACTGCGGTTGATTACTTACTGCAAAGCTCATTTTAAAATCTTTTTAATAAAAGAGGTTTTTGCAGATTGATATTTAACTTCAAAAACAACGCCTTCTGCCCAAAAGGTAGCATTTTGTTTAGAAAATGCACCTAACTTTAAATTTTGCCCAAGTATTACAACTCTTTTACCGCCAACTAAAACAAGTTTAATACAGTCTGAAGTTATACTTTCTATTTCACTAACGGCACTAGCACATATTTTTCTTTGATTTTCTAGGCTTATAGTATGCAATGATGGTTGTAAATTGTTTTGTTCCATAATAAATTTCTCCGCTTATAGTTTATGCAAAAAGGTAAAACCGGTATGCTAAAAAAACAAAAAGCGTCAAAAACTTAAAAAATATATAAAAACCCTCGAATTACACCATTAATGACCGATTGGTGCATAAAAATAGTCAAATAGCCTTTTTTTTGTTTACTTATACTTAAATTTGTGCTATAATTTACAAACAATAAAAAAAAGACATAATGAGGTTTTGGTAAAAAACGAAAAAAACAGTTTATTACAAAGCCAAAAAAAACAAACAAAAGGAGAAAAAATGGACTCTGACGAACCTGAACCTGACAGTAGCACTAACGTAACCGTACACATAATAATTTGTGTAATTTTGGTTATTTTATCTGCATTCTTTTCTGCAACCGAAACGGCTTTTTCTTCGGTTAACAAAACAAAGCTTCGCGTAAAAGCGCAGGAAAACCACAAAGGCGCAAAAAACGCGCTTGATTTAGCCGAAAACTTTGACAAAGTTCTTTCAACCATTCTTGTTGGTAACAACCTTGTTAATATTACCCTTTCAAGCTTATGCCTTATTGTTTTTACAAATATTTTAAACGGCAATGCTAATCTTGCGGCAACGGTATCTACCATAGTAACAACCGTAATTGTTCTTATCTTTGGCGAAATCACCCCAAAGATGATAGCAAAAGAAAAAAGCGAAGGCGCATCAATCGTACTTGGTTACCCAATAAGATTTTTTATGATAATTCTTTACCCCATTACCCTTTTATTTACAGGGCTTAAGTTCTTGCTTAAAAAGATGTTTAAGCTTGAAGGGGAAGAAAAGATTACTGAAGAAGAACTGCTTACTATTGTTGAAGAAGCGCAAGAGGATGGCGCTTTAAACGAAAGTGAAAGCCAATTAATTTCTAGCTCTATTGAATTTGACGACGTTTTGGTTGAAGACATCTTAGTTCCCAGAGTGGGCGTTGTTGCCATTTCTTTAGATATGCCTA
>JAFQBR010000321.1 GCA_017399665.1 Clostridia bacterium
CCACTAACTTGCATCTAAACTTTATTTGCAAAAATAACTGAATTATTAATTTACAAAATAACAAAAATAATATAAGGGGCATAAGATTGCCCCTTTTTTACCCACAAAATTATGAAAATTATATTTGGGCTGGGAAATCCCGGCAGTACTTACGAAAAAAATTATCATAATCTCGGCTTTATGGCAATAGATAAAGCTTGTGAAAAATTAGGCGTTGCTTTAACAAAAAAGGGACGTCAGGGTCTGTATGGCGAAAAAAATATCAACGGCGAAAAGGTAATTTTTGTTAAACCGCAAACCTATATGAATAATAGTGGGGAATGCGTCGCTGCATTTATGTCATACTATAAATGCAAACCGCAAGATATTTTGGTTATTTATGACGATATCGATATAGACAAAGGATGTTTGCGCTACCGCCCGCACGGCTCGCCTGGAACGCATAACGGCATGAGAAGTATTATAGCTCATATCGGGCAGGATTTTCCTCGCCTTAGAGTGGGGGCAAAAAAGACTAATCCAGACATTCCTTTAATTGATTACGTTTTAATGAATATGACAAAAGAAGACAGCGAAATTTTAGCCCCCGCTATTATTAGAGCAGGCGACTGCGCTGTTGATTTTGCAAACGGATTGAATAACGATCAACTTATGGCTGAGTATAATAAAAACGTATAAAACCGCGCTATAGGTCGATTATTAAGCTGTTCGCTTGCTAAAAACGGCATGTTACGTAATTATATAAAACCCGAAAACTTAAGCGAAGAAATAAATTCTTTGGTGCAAGACACCCGTGGTGGGATTCCCACCGCGGTTTTTGGCGTTTCGTTTTCTGAAAAATGCCACTTGGCATCATCACTAGATTTGCCTGTTATTTATATTGTCAGAGATGAACTTAACGCAAAAGCTGTTTGCAGAGAGCTTCGCGCTTTGTCAGGCAAAAAGGCAGTTCATCTTCCTGCTAAAGATGACGTCTTGCTGTTTAACAAGGCATTCAATAAAGAAAGTTTATATGCTAGAATTTATGCGCTATATCAGCTTTCTTTAGGCGCAGATTTTCTTGTTGCTACCTTTGAATCTTTGCTTCAGCTAATACCTAAAAAAATTGAAAGCTTTGAAATAGTAAAGGGAAATGAATATCCCTTTGATTTTCTTATAGAAAAGCTTATATCATTTGGTTTTTCAAGGGTAGATGAAATAGAAAAGAAGGGTGAATTTACTGTTCGTGGCGATATTTTACAAATATTTCCAATAAATACAGAAGCCCCCATAAGACTGGACTTTTTTGGTGATGAGCTTGAGAAAATACGTTATTTTGATACGCTTGGCGGTAAAATAGAAGGTGAAATCAATAGCTTTGCTATCTTGCCCACCGTTGATTTTAGTATTGATGCGAGCGAAATCCCTTTAATTAAAGATAAGCTCAAAAAAGAAATTTCTTCCTTTGGGGTAAGTATTTTTGCCTCTAAGGCAAGAGATATAGTTGCAGAAATTAACAACCAGTTGGATTTTAATCTTCGCCATCCCTGTTTATCCTTTGTTGCGCCATTGCTTGACAGCATGAAAGGGACTTTAAAAGATTACATGGGCGAAAATGCGGTAGTTGTTTATGACGAAGGTAAGCTTTTAAACGATAGCTTGGTTGGAACGTTAAAGGAACACGTTGAAAGATGTTTATCCTTAAAGAGAAATGGCGAATGTTTTTCTTTTACTGTAAATCAGCTAAAAAGTGATAAAGAAATTGCAAAAGAATTAAATCTTTCACGCAAAATGTCACTTCAAAGCTTAACAACGGCAATTCCCTTTTTTAGTCCGCTTAAAACTTATAGATTAAAATGCTCGCCAATAGCAAGATATTCGTTACGCCCAGAGGACTTTTTTGCAGACGTTAAGAACTGGAAAAGGCTTGGCTACCGCGTTTTAATTGCGTGCGGAACAACCGAAAGGGCAGAACGTACCTTTAATATGCTTGAAGATAGAAAGATTTTTTCTGATTTAGGCAATGATTTCCCCGAAAATTTTGAAGGGGTAAAGGTTACTTCCTTTTATTTGGCAACAGGCTTTATTTATCATGATGCAAAGTTTGTTTTAATTGGAACAAACGATTTATTTGCAAGACAGGAAAGAGAGAAGAAAATTAAACGTCGCCGTAACGATTTATACACAGCGCCAGAAATTGGGGATTTTTGTGTTCACGAAGTTCACGGTATAGGTATTGTAAGGGGCACTCAAAAAATAACCACTACGGACGGAACGAAGGATTACGTTGCAATAGAGTATCGCGGTGGGGATATGCTCTACGTTTGCGTAGACAATATGGACCGACTTTCTAAATACCTTGGCGGGGAAGAAAAACCCAGTCTTTCTAAAATAGGTTCAAATGAATTTGAAAGGGTAAAAGAGCGCGTTAAAGCGTCTATAGCCCGACTTACTATAAATTTAAAGCAGCTTTACCGCGAAAGAGCAGAGCAAAAAGGATTTGCCTTTTCAGCAGACAACGAGCTTATGCAAGAGTTTGAAGATGCCTTCGAATTTGACGAAACGGAAGACCAAATTCAATCTATTGCAGAAATAAAAAGAGATATGGAAAGCACTAAGGTTATGGATAGACTTTTGTGCGGGGACGTTGGATATGGTAAAACCGAGGTTGCGCTTCGCGCCGCTTTTAAGTGTGTGCTTGACGGCAAACAGGTTGCGTTAATTGCTCCAACAACTATACTTTGCGAACAGCATTACATGACCTGTTTAAAAAGATTTGCGCCATACGGATTAAGAATTGGCGTACTTAACAGGTTTAGAACGCCGGCAATGCATTCAAAAACTTTGTTTGCGCTTAAAAATGGAGAAATAGACATTGTAATCGGTACGCATAGACTGTTTTCAAAGGACGTAGAATTTTCTGACCTTGGTCTTTTGATAATAGACGAAGAACAGCGCTTTGGTGTTGAACATAAGGAAAAAATCAAGCTTTTAAAGAAAAACGTAGATACTTTAAGCTTGTCTGCAACACCCATTCCAAGAACGCTCCATATGTCACTTTCTGGAATAAGAGATATAAGTGTTATAAACACCCCTCCAACAACCAGAATTCCCGTTCAGGTATTTGTTTTGGAAGAGAGTGACGCGCTTATTCGCGACGCTGTAATTAAAGAACTTTCGCGTGAAGGGCAAACCTTTATTTTGTTCAATAGAGTAGAGGGCATAGAGGCGTTTAGCGCGCATATAGCCCAACTTATTCCCGAGGCAAAGGTTGTTTTTGGGCATGGACAAATGAAGGAAAAAGAGCTTGAAGAACGAATACTTGCCTTTTACAGAAAGGAATATGACGTGCTTGTTTCTACAACCATAATAGAAAACGGTGTGGATTTGCCGTCGGCTAACACGATAATAATAATCGAGGCTGATAAGCTTGGCCTTTCCACCCTTTACCAGCTTAAAGGACGGGTGGGCAGAAGCGATAAAATGGCAAGGGCGTATTTTACCTATAAGGCAGATAGCGTTTTAACAGACTCTGCATACAAAAGGCTTTCGGCTCTGACTGAATATTCAGAGCTTGGCAGTGGCTTTAAAATCGCCATGCGCGACCTTGAAATTCGCGGTGCGGGCAACGTTATGGGGAAAGAACAGCACGGGCACATGGATAAAATAGGTTACGAGCTTTATTCAAAGCTATTAAAGCAACAGCTTGGCGAAGTTACTTTAAATTATCAAACGGAAATAGACGTTGGCGTAAGCGCCTTTATTCCCGAAAATTACCTTGCATCAAGCGCAGTTAGAATGGATTGCTATAAGCAAATAGCGGAAATTAAAAACGATGGAGATGAAAAGAGGGTGCTAACCTCAATGCGTGAAAATTATGGTGAGATACCAGAAGAAACGCTTAATCTTATCAAAATCGCAAGACTTAAGGAATATTGCAATTATTTTGGCGTTGTAAAGGCCGAAATTTCTAAAAAATGTGCAAAATTGACATTCCCCAATTTACCCTCCTTAAACAAGGACGGGCTTATGGACGTAATTAACGCAAATAAGCAAATAGCGACCTTGGGCTTTGATGAAAATCCTTATATTTCATTCAATCAAGATTGCGTAAGTAGCGAAGAAGTGCTTTTAAGAATGATAAATTTCTTGAAAAGTGCTATAAAAAACTGAAAAGGTAAGAAAAAGTTAAAAAATATTATTTAATTTGCTTTTTGAGGCGTAAAAGTTCTTGCTTTACTGCAACTTATTTTGTATAATATATAAGAAAAAATATGGGTGGATTTTGCCCTGTTTGCATTTTTAATGGAATTAAGGGTGTAAATGGGCGCACAAATAAAACATATAAAAAGTACAACACCCCAAATCAGGAGAGTTTTATGAGAAAAATTCTAACAAAAATCGTAACACTTGTTCTTATAGTGGCAATGTCTGTTACAACCTTCACCGCATGCGGTTTAGTTTCTGTTAACACAGAAAGAGATATGGCTCAAACCGTTGCAGTTGTTGATATCGACTTGGCAGAGGGCACAGCCGCTGGAACCGACACCGTTGATGCTGAAGAAATCAAGAAAAGCGAAATGATTTCCGCTTTCATGTCTTACGGCTATATGTACGTTCAATCTTACGGTCAAACAACTGAACAAGTTTACCAAATGATTCTTGACAACCTTGTTCAAAACAGAATTATTATTCAAGGCGCAAGAAGAGATTTAGCAAAGACTTACAATGATATGCTTTCTTCACAGGAAGAACCCGCTACTGAATTCCTTAAATATTTTAAGGCTAATGCAACTGCAAACGGTGTAGCTATCAACTCTAAGAGTGGTGAAAGCGAAAATCTTAAAAAATATTTAACAGCGTACGAAATTGCTCAAGCAAACTACAACGTAAAAAAGAGCATCAATCAAATGATCGACTCTTACGCTGCAGATGAAGAAGAAACTGAAGAAAAGGAAGATGAAACTTACGAAGTAAGAGCAACTCCCACTTCTGATGTTGAAGTTCCTGAATACGAATACGAATTCAAGACACATACTCCTTCTGAAGACGATTATAAGGTTGCTTTATTAACTTTAAAGGGTAAAACCATAGGCGATCCTGCAGTTTTAGTTGAAAGCGTTGCTGATTTAAAGAGCGCGTGTGCTAACTCTTACGATTTAAGCATGGCTGTATATGAAAACTATACAATCGACCTTTCTACAAAC
>JAFQBR010000322.1 GCA_017399665.1 Clostridia bacterium
ACTTTTTTCATTTCTTGGAAGCACCTCCATATTTTTTTATTTTGCCTTTCGGCAGGGGCAAGAGGAGCATGGTTCGGGCATAATTTACACAAAATATATATCAAGCTGTAGAAGTCAACGAAAAGATGAAATTAGTGCGTTAATCGCGTTATAGCCTGACTTTTTTGTGATTTTTATTGTAAAATAAGTTAAAAAGGTAACAAAAAAGCCAAGCAGAATAAATCTACTTGGCAGTAAGTTATGGCTATTAAGTTTTAAGTGCTAATTTAAGATTGAGATTGACTTATACGAGAATTATGCTACTATATGCCACCACGAAAGCAAAAAATATGGTGGTGTGTTAATGATAAGAGGTGCTTTTAAATACTATTTTTGTCTTTCTTCAGTAGAAAAATAGTATTTTTAGATGATTAAATTCTTGGCTGAAAAGGAAATATGCTTGTTAGGCGCTTGTTTTAGCATTATTTTCTTAATTCCATAATGATTGCTTGCGGATAATCTCCAAAATTTTTTCCGAATAAGTTTATACCGCCTTTATATTTGGCATCATCCTTAATTCCTATGGTCAATTGAATAGCTGAACCTGAAAAGAGCTGTAAATCATCAAACGTAATATTTGAATTAAAAAGTTGCTTATTAATATATACGCCTTTGCTATCAATTGTAACAACTTTTAACATTTTTATATCTAAACGTAATTTAAGCCTGCCAAAAAGTAAAAATCTAATAGATAAAAATTAAACCGTTACTTAAATAAAAAAACGTTTAGGCAACAAAAAAATCAAAATAAACCAACTTTAAAGTTAATTTTAGCCGCTAATTTTAGGTACTAATTAAGAAAAAAAACGAGTAGATTATACGAGCACTATTGTAGCATAGTTGCCGTAAAAGCTAAAAAAACATAGCTGCTTTGATTTAAGATATAGTTCTTTTTTTTAAAATTTGCAAAATAAATTCTCTCTATTTTTATGCATATTTTATACAAAAAAACGAATAAATAACGCAAGAATTGCTTAAAAATGTAAATTTGGCAACAATCAAATTATAGTCTGGTATAAAAGTGTAAAAAAACGCATTATTTAGGGCAAAAAAATAAGCTAAAATGGGTCAAAAATTATATTTTTTGTACACTACTTTGTATTGAATTATCTAACTAGATATGCTAAAATTAAGTCGAGGTAGTTAACGTAAACTTAAAATCTTTAAAAAGGATGGATATATATATGCAAATCACCACGAAAACAAAAAAGAAAATTTTGGATCGTGTGTTTATTTGGGGGATGTTACTTCTTCCAATAATTTGGTTCTTAACTTTTTGGCTTTACGTCAATCTTAATTCCATATTGATGGGTTTTAAGGTGTATGTTGGAGCTGGTAAATATGAATGGTCGTTACAAAACTTTAAAGATATTTTTTATGAATTTTCTTTACCAGACAGTGTTTTGCCATTAGCGCTTAAAAACACCTTAAAATTTTTTCCTTTAAACCTATTGACAATAGCGTTATCAGTACTGTTTTCCTATTTATTTTATAGAAGAATGCCCGGCTACAAGGTGTTCAGAGTTATATTTTACTTACCTTCTATAATATCGGGCGTAATTATGGTAACGGTATTCAAAAACGTAATCGGACCTAACGGACCTCTTGCATTAATGTTAAAAAACTACTTTGGCTATACAGCTGAAACTATACCATATTTTACCTCTGATCCCAAATATGCAATGGGCACGATATTGTTCTTTACAGTATGGACGTCATTTGGATTAAACGTAATAATGTTTGGTGGAGCGATGGCAAGAGCTCCCCAACAGGTTATAGAATCGGCAAGGGTAGACGGCGTTGGAATGTTTAGGGAATTATTTAGCATAATGGTGCCATTAATATGGCCAACGCTATCAACGGTTCTAATATTTGCATTAGCTGGCATATTCACAGCTTCAGGCGTGACATTGCTTATGACCAACGGTGCTTACGACACCATGACCATATCATTATATATATTCCAAAACGTAACGGCAGCCTCTTATGAAATGCCTTCAGCCCTTGGTTTGTTATTTACCATAATAGGTTTTCCTATAGTTTTAGTTGGCAGACATTTCCTAAACAAAATATTTGCGGAGGTGGAATATTAAAATGGGCAGAAAAAAAGTTGCGAAGACAAAAGTTTCAGCAGTACTTTGGGTAGCAACGGCAATTTTTTCCGTTTATGCATTTACGTTAGTTTATCCCTACGTGTGGATGTTTATTAACACGTTTAAAAACAACGGTGAATATTTAGATAACTCATTTTCGTTGCCACCGGAAACCTGGCGTATAGACAACTACGTTAAAGCGTTCACAACCTTAAAAGTAACGGGATCAAAAACAATGCTTCCCGGAATGTTTTTAAACAGCTTAATTTTTTCACTAGCAGGTTCAATAATAGGTATCGTATTAAGTTCTTTATGCGCTTACGTTGTTGCAAAATACAAATTCATGGGAAGAGAGCTAATTTACAGTATTGCAATATTCACAATGATAATTCCAATAGTAGGCTCGTTACCGGCGCAATATCAGCTTATATCAAAGCTAAACCTTAAGAATAATTTATTGGGAATTGCAATCATATACGGTTCGCCCATAGGTTATAACTTTTTAATGTTATACGGTGCGTTCAAGTCTATTTCTTGGGAGTATGCAGAATCTGCAATGATAGACGGATGCAGTAAGTTTAGAATTTATCTGCAAATAATGATGCCACTTGTTGCACCGCTAATAATGAGTTTATTCGTAATACAATTTATTGGCGTATGGAACGATTATCAAACCCCCATGCTATATTTAAAGAAACAGCCAACGTTGTCATACGGACTATATATGTTTGAACAAAACATGCAATATCGCGGAGCGAACTGGCCCATAT
>JAFQBR010000323.1 GCA_017399665.1 Clostridia bacterium
CTCACTTTCTTCTATCGCTAAAATGCCTTTAGAGGATATCCTTTACGATTTATTGGATACCGTAGACGGTAGCGGAAACAGCATTTCTTCTGAATACGGCTCATTCTTAAAGTTCTTAAACGGCGCAACGTTAGCTGACTTAATCGTTCCCACCGAAGAGGGCGGTTATAGCTTTAACACGCTTGCCGTTCTTGGCGTTTTATCAAACGTTAAGGTTGGCTATATTTTAGGCTTAACGGATGAAGACGGCAACGGTATTTGGGAAAAGGACGGCGAGCCCGCTAGCGATATGCTACAGGTTATTGCGGGAATGGATATTGGAACTTTATTAAGTGACGATGCTATTCTAGTTAAAATCCAATCTCTATTCGGTGACGTAGATCTTGCGTACGTATTTGAAGCCGTTGGTTTAAGTACCGAAGATAGCGTAATTTTACAAGTTTTAGGCGGACTTAACGTTGGTAAACTTCTTGCCGGCCAAGGCGAAGAGTTTGACGGCGCGCTTTTCCTTTCTGCTTTAAAGGATAGCTTAAAGGAAGAGCTTGGCGAAACTACCTTAGGTGAATTATTTAATCTTGAAAAGACGAACAACCCCTTAGTGGACGGCTTGTTCGATTTATGCGTTGCAGATTTAATTTTAGACGAATATTCTGCAGAAAGTATTGATGAAATCGTTGAAGCGTTCAGAAATGCCCTCGGTAACGTTTCTTTAGGCGATATTCTAGGTTACGAAAAGGACGCTGAAACCGGCGCTTGGATTTGTGACAATGAATACTTAACTCTCGTTTTAGACTTCTCATTTAATAATATATTTGACCTTGCACTTTCATTCGTAGAAGGCGACGTTGCGCCTGAAGAAATATTTAGAGATTTATTCCCCACCCTTACCGTTGGCGATATATTCTGCATGGCTCTTGGCTTTGAATATAACGAAGTTACCAACGAATACTATAAGGAAGGCGTAAGCGAAAGACCTCTTTCCGACTCTTGGTCTAACTTACTAAACCTTAAGATTGCAGACGTTTTAGAAACCGTTTTAAATGAAGATTCACCCGGTGATACCTATCCTGAAATCATGGATATTAGAGTGGGCGATTTACTCCAACTGGTTCTTATCGTTTTAGATATGGACTACAGCGAATTTGAGGACGACGGCGATTTATTCGTTTGGGACGGAAATACCGAAAGCGGTACTACCGAGCTTTTAAATACCTCCGTTTTACTAATCGTTCAAGACCTATTAAACGGTGGCGAAAAGCTACTAACTAAGGAAATAGACGTTTACGTAAGCATTGTAGCAGACCTTACTACCTTTGCCTTAAGACTTACCGATAACTCTTCTTCCGATAAAGAAAAGCTTATTAACGATTTAGAAAAGATAGCTTGCGATATGCTTCGCGGTGGTTTAAAGGAACAACCCACCTTAGACGGCAGAGTTTTAGTTGCTACCTTAATAGAGGACGTTAAGGAGCTTCTAAATAATAATTCCGTTTGGGTAAAGCTAGATGCAGTTATTGCAAAATTAGATCCCGTTACTAAGGCAATATTTACCGATATTTTAAATTGGGATGCCGTAACCGGTGACTTTATTAACCGTGACGTAGTTGCTAAAGCGCTTGACGAAATTAAGGCTA
>JAFQBR010000324.1 GCA_017399665.1 Clostridia bacterium
AAACTTATCGGTTCTGCTCAACGTGTTCCCGTTCCCACCGGTTCTACAACTATCTTAGTTGCAGTTGTTAAGGGTGAAGTTACTAAGGAAGCTGTTAATGCTGCTATGAAGGCTGCTGCAAGCGATTCATTCGGTTACACCGAAGAACAACTTGTTTCTTCAGACATCATCGGTATCACATACGGTTCTTTATTCGACGCTACTCAGACTATGGTTAAATATATGCCTGAAAGTGACGAAACTCAAGTTCAAGTTGTTTCTTGGTACGATAACGAAAACTCTTACACAAGCCAAATGGTAAGAACTATTAAGTACTTTGCAGAACTTAACTAATTAATTTTATAAATTAAGGCTGTGCTTTGCACGGCCTTTTTTTTGTGCTTTTTTATAAGCTTTACGCGTAACTTTATTATTAAAGGTAGGGCAGTAGCCTTTAAAAGTTTACCCAAAGTTTACTGCTTGTTAACGGCTAGTTTACTTTTTTTAAGGTATAATAAGGGCGTAAAGGAGAAAGTATGATAATAAATTACACAAATTCACAAGACAAATACCTTGCCCACTTTATAGCTGAAGAATGTGGTGACGATATAATAGACGTAGCGCAAAAAATTAAAAATGGAGATAGTTCTTCTATCTTTTCAGAAAAGCCCTACGTTTTGGTTGCAGATTATAACTTGCTTTGTAAACTAAATAGCATTATAACCATGGGCAAAACCAAATTTGAAGGCAGTAAAATATTTTACGTTGTTTTCGTAAACAAAAATGCGCAAAAAAACGCTTACGTAACAAGTACCTTTGCTAAAAATATAAGCAGCACAAAAAAGATGGTTTTATTCGGTTGCGAGGCGGTTGAAGTAAAAAAGAGTAAAGAGCAAATAACAGAGGCAGATATAATTAACGCAAGGCGCTTAGGTTCACTAGTTCGCGATAGCATTCCTTTTAGCGTGAAAGAGTGTAGCGATAACTATCCCATAAGAATTAACGGTTAACAAGAAAACCAAGTGTTGCATAAACTACACTAAGGTCATTAAGGGTTAATGCAACAACATTTATTACAGCTGCCATATCCAACGGTAGAAGGCAAGGCAAGTGCTTACGAAATAGATAAATTATATGATTTTTACGCAGGCCGATTTTCAGAACTAACAAGCATAACAAGTTACGTTTATCAGTCGGTTATAACTTCTAATATGCCACTAAGTGAAATATTGCATAAAATTTCCATAACGGAAATGCAACATTTTCAGCTTTTAGCAAAGGCACTTATTGCCTTTGGGATAGACCCTGTTATGATGGGTAAGCATAGTTATTTTTCCTGTAGTTATACCAACTACTGCAAGGACGTGCGCGAGTTTTTGCTGACTGATATAGAGTGGGAAAATAGTGCAAAGGAAGAATATTTAGCGCTTGCAAACAAAACACAAAACAGCTCTTTATGCAATTTATTAACTAGAATTGCGCTGGATGAAGAGATGCACGTTAACATTTTAAAAGAAACTTACGAAGATATATTTGGCGAGCCTATACCAGAGTAAAAGTAGGCGTATAGGTCGATTATCGGCATAAAACGCGCAAAAAAGCATAAAAAAACACCGAAAAAAATCGGTGTTTTTGTTTTTTTATCTAAGCAATTATTCAACGCGGTGAATATATTTTTCGTTGTATTGGTCGCGCGGTGGTTCTTCCTTTATGGGGTGACCGATAAATATTACGTTAAGTGGAATTTGGTTTTTTGGAATATCAAGCATTTTTCTTACCCTTTCTTCTGCTTTTTCTTGGGGGTGCACACCGCACCAAACCGCGCCAAGAGAAAGAGCGGTTACTGCAAGTAAAATATTTTCAGTTGCAGCGCTACAGTCCTGAATCCAATACTCAGAAAGTTTTAGTGGCAAAGAGCGCGATAAATTACCGCAAACAACTATCGCCAAGGGCGCGTCAAACTTTGTGAACATAGAAGTTGATTTTAGTTCCTTTAGCTTATCTTCCTTTGTAACCACGTAAAAATCCCAAGGCTGGCGGTTACAAGCGCTTGGTCCGCTCATTGCTGCGTGTAAAATTAAGTCAATATTTTCTTTAGATATTTTTTCGTCAGTAAACTTTCTTATGCTTCTTCTTTTTTGTAATGCTTCAAAAACTTCCATAATAATTCCTTAAAACACGATTTATACGTAAATGATAACATATTTTTTGTTTTTTTGCAAGCTAATATAAATATATGCCTATTTTAGTGTAAATAAACTCCTATTTTTTGCATATAATCTAAAAAAAGGTATATACTCTTGATTTTTTGTTTATATAGTGATATAATGAATAAAGTTATTGCTAAAACGTATTGGAAAGGCTTGAAAGAAAGCAAGAACAATTTTTTTTACGGATGATAGAATTATGAGCAAAAAAGAAGGAAAAAAAGGAAAGAAAATTTTTAAACTGATTTTTCAAATCGGCGCAACCTGCGCATATTTAGGCTTGGTTTTAATATTGTGCTTACAATCGTTAAAGCCAGGAAGCGCGTCTGCTGATATAAGTAAGGATTTTGGCGATAAGCTAGATGATGCTTTAACGGGGGCAACAAATCCGCAAGTGCAGGTAGTTAACGTTACCGACGTTAACGTTACCTCTATAACCGGTGCTACTAAGCAGGGCGAAAAGTGGGTTATTTCACTTAACGCAAGCGGTAAGGTAAACTGTGAAGTGCTACCTTCAAACGCAACCAATAAATCGCTTAGCTATAGCTCTGGGGACGAAACAGTTATCTCAGTCCTTTCAGACGGTAAAATTGAAGCAAAGGGAGTTGGCGTTACAACCGTAACCGCTAGTTCTAAAGAAAATGCCGATATTAAGGAAAGCGTAATTATTGAGGTTGTTGAGGTATTGCTTGAATCAATAGAAATAGATAACGTTCCCACCGAATTTAGGGTTAATGATAAAGCTCAGCTTGACGTAAAATATAATCCCACAAACACCTCGCAAAAGGGCGTAATTTGGTCAAGTTCAGATGATACTGTTGTTTCTATAAACGATAAAGGTGTAATAAAGGGATGTAAAGAGGGCGAGGCAACTATTACTGCAACCTCAAAACACAACAGCGAAATAAAGGCAACAACTACTATTATAGTTGATAAAGAGCTAACCGTTCCCATTGTTGACGTGCAAAGTCTTACTTTAAGCGCTTCAGCTACAACCGGCTACGTTGGCAAAACGGCTCAAATAACGGCAGAAATATTACCTAGCGATGCAACGAATAAAACGCTGTTATGGCAAAGCTCAAATGAAGAAATTGCAACAGTTAACTCTAAAGGTAAGGTAAGTTTTAACAAAGCGGGCGAAGTAACCATTACGGCAATTTCTTCTGCTGATGAAAGTAAAACTGATAGCGTAACCTTTACGGTTAAAGAAGCTCTTTCTTCAAGCATTACCTTAGAAAACGAAGG
>JAFQBR010000325.1 GCA_017399665.1 Clostridia bacterium
AAATAACAACTTAATACATAATTAAAGGCGTACTACAAGTACGCCTTTCGCTTTTATTATCCGTTGATAATATTCATATTAACTACTAGCATCTCTGTTTCAGATGCACTCATAATATTCTTCTTGCTTACGCCAATAAAGCCTTCGCCTAGCATTTCAAAAACGTTACCACTTGCGTTAAAATCTGAAACTCTGCCCTTTATTTCGCCCTTTTCAACAAGAAAAGCAAGCATTACAGGCATACCGATAACACCTTCTGTAGTAATATCACCACCTGAAGAAATAGCAATCCAAATTGCTTTTTTGTCACCAAGCAGTTCCTTTAAATTGGGGGCTGTTGATTCAATATACACACCTGGGGCTGCTATAGAAGGAACACCGTCGTAAGAACTGCCTGCCATTTTAGAAAGTGGAAGACCGAACATTGCTGAGGTATTTTTATTGTTGATAATTCCCTTTATAACCCCTTTTTCTATAAGAGGGGCACGATAGTTTCTTGCAATTTCGCCCTCAGCATCATAAAAAGAAGCACTACGGTTTGTTTTGGGATTTCTATCTACGTAAACGCTAAGTTTATCGTTAAATACCTTTTCGCCAGCTTTACCGTTTATAAGAGAACCGCCTGAAACGTAATATTCGGCAATAAAATCCTTAAATATGTGTTGTAAAACATCAACTCCCTCTAAAATTACAGGATATTCGCCGTCAGGTAAAACTATCTTTTCACTAAAGAAAGCATCGTGAAGATTTTTTACGTCTGCAACTATTTTATCCTCAACAGATTTTCCATACCTTCCTACACTTGCCCCGTAGTATGCATCAGCAATGTTAGAAGAATCTTTGTCTTTTACTTGGAAAAATACGCTTAGGCTTGAATTTTTATAAGCAAGATCTGTGTCTGCGCTATTTTTATAACTACCTGAATTTTCAGAAAGCTGAACTTTACCGTTAATTAAAAATCTTGGACATTCTGTTGCCACTTTTTTTGCCAATCTTTTTGCTAGTGGCAAAAGTTTTTGTTTATCTACAACGGGATTTTCGTTAATAATCTGTTTTTTAACGCCTTGATTTAAAGATGATGCGTAAGGAATTCCATCTGCTAGCTTTTCAATGGCTTTTTGTTCAAGTACTGCAAGGTCTACTTCACCAAGAGCCCCAGCTACACCAATTTTTCCCTCTTCATACACGCGAACAGTATTAGTTCTTTCATCTATTTCGCGAAAAGAATCAACCTTTCCATCCGTAATATTTAAAGTAATTTCACTACTCTTGTTAACGATATACTCTTTATTCATAACGCACTCCTTTACTGAACGAACATTTTTGAAACTCTTACGTATGGTCCGCCAAATCCAACTGGAAGACCGGCTTGCTCGTTTTTACCACAACCACCCATTACAAAACTAAAAAGTTCAACCTTATCAGACAGTCCGTCAATAAGCCCCAATGTCGTAAATACATCTCCTGTTATAACGCTTATCTTAACCGGACGGGTAATTTTGCCGTCTACAATTTCGTATGCTATATGCGGAGCGATTGTGAATTTGCTCATACCAGAACCGTGTTTTACACTTTTAATATAGTAACCGAATTTAACACCTGCAAAAAGTTCATCTTTGGTAAATTCGCCCTTTTCTATGTAGGTGTTGGTCATTCTAACAATAGGCTCAAAGGTGCAGTCTATTGCCCTTGCGTTACCCGTTACGCGCTCGCCAAGATATGCAGAAGTTTGCGCGTTATGTAATCTACTTGTTAAAACGCCGTTTTTTATCAAATAGTTTTTGCGAGCATGCGTTCCTTCATCATCATACGGTACGTATCCGCTACCAGGGTTTTTACCGCAGTCAACGATAGAAAGCAATGAAGATGCAACTGTTTTACCAATTTGCCATTCGCGACGAATTCCTTCGTCAGCAAGCATAAAATCCGCTTCTGATTTGTGTCCAAATGACTCGTGTGCAAAAATACCTGCAGCTTCTGGCGATAAAATTACAGGATATTCGCCTGGATTAACGGATTTACCCTCTTTTAGACAGTTTATCTGCTCTTCTAAAGACTTAATAATTTCATTCTTTTTGCCTTTTAACTTGTTAAACTCAGTTTCACCAAACTGCTTATCAGCCTGTAAAAAATCGTTTTCACTTGTTAGAGTACAGCCAAGATAAATACCGCACGTTTGATAGTCGTATTTTATATATGCGCCCTTACTTGATGAAAATTCAAAAATGCTGTTTCTGTCTACGTAAGTTGCCGTAGGCATAGACATAAGCGGAGATGACGACAAAGTTGGCAAATAGCTTTCTAGCAACGCTTTCTTTTGTGCAATATCTATATTCCTTACAGAATTTAGAGCAAAAACCATTTTTACGTCATTGTTAACCTCAAATTTTTTAACAATTCGGTTTTTAAGTATTTTACTGTTTGGCTTCGCTTGAAGATATAATCCATCTAGTTTATTTTGAATATCACTTAAATCTGTTGTTGATGCAAAATACCACATTTTACCATCGAAAACACGAATAAATGCTCTTTTTTCATTTCTTTCTTTAATTTCTTTTAAAAATCCGTTTGTGTACGCTATAGTTGTTGTAAATCTATCTTCAACTCTAACGTCTGCATAAAAATCTTGTTTAAAATTATACAAAATTGCAACCTCCTGCATTTATGACTTTATCTTAACAAAGTCACTTGCGATAATAGTTTATCATTTTGCTTTTAATTTGTAAAGCATTAAGTATTAAAAGGCGAATTTAAAGGTATAAAAGGTAAAAAAATGACAGTAAAATAAAAAAAATAATATTTTCAATGCCACCGATTAAAGATTTTTTGCTACAAATTTTTACTTTTAATAAACAAAAAAACCGCCCTAGGGGGCGGTTTAATTTGTTGCTTTTTTTATTCTACGACTGGCACTTCATTATCAACAGCTATGCTTTCAAGCATTTTAACTACTTCAGAAATAGTCACCTGATCAAGAACGTTTAATGCCGTTGTACTTGCATCTAATTCAACAAGGGAAAGAACTTCTGCTAAAGTCATTTCAAGCAGTTCTTCAATTCC
>JAFQBR010000326.1 GCA_017399665.1 Clostridia bacterium
TATCTAAAACGTGTGGGTTAGCTCTGCCAACTCTAATCATAAGAAGGTCAGACTTAAAAACGCTTAAGGTCTTTTCTAATCTTTCTTCGTTTTCCATAAGTATAGTTTCAATTTTTTCCATATCTGCTGCCATAATATATTCTCCTTAAAGTTAAATTTCGCTTTTTTGCGAGAGTGTTTTATTTTGGTAAATTCAACGGCCTTTGCCTTGAATTCGTTATATTAACGGTTTTATTATTTAATCCAAGTGCCTTTTGCGTTCTTACTGCAAAGCGCGTTTACTATTGAGTTTTCTTCCAGTAGCGCGAATGCGAAGATGGGCACGTTATTTTCCATACACATAGTTACTGCAGAGGTATCCATAGCCTTTAAGTCTTGGGCGATAAAGTCCATATATGAAATGCAGTCGTAACGCTTTGCGTTGGGGTTGGTTTTGGGATCGCTATCGTAAATACCGTCTACGTTCTTTGCTAAAAGAATAACGTCCGCTTCTATTTCACAAGCGCGAAGTGAAGCTGCGGTATCGGTAGAAAAGAAGGGTGAGCCCGTTCCGCCACCGAATATAACCACCTTGCCTTCCTTTAAAGCCGCGTCTGCTTCTCTGCGGTCAAAGGGCCTTGCAACGGGCATAACGCTAAACGCCGTTTGCACTATAGTAGGCACGCCTTTAGCAATTAACGCTTCCTGTAAGTAAAGTGAATTCATAACGGTTGCAAGCATACCCATATAATCGGCGGTGCTTCTGTTCATATCAAGGCTTTGTCTTCCGCGCCAAAAGTTGCCCGCGCCAACGACTATGCTAACCTCTGCGCCAAGCTCACGCACGCGCTTGATTTGTTCAACTACGCGGTTAATAATTTCCCCGTCGTAGCCCGTGCCCTTTTCGCCGGCTAAGGCTTCACCGCTAATCTTAATTAAAACTCTTTTATACAAAGCAGTCATAACTTTTCATCCCGTAAGCTTTATTTGTTTTACTGCAATTTACCTTTGGTAAATTTAATAGCGCTTAAATAACCGCCTTGAATTTACCCTAAATCGCAGTTTAACCAGTATCTATACTATTATACTATATTATTTTACAATTGTAAATAGATAATTTAAAAAAAATTGCTAAAAAATTACTAAAAAACAAGAAAATATTTGACTTTTTACCATTTTGTAGGCGTTAATAGGGTAAACAAAAGAAAATTTTAGTTATCACTTGCAATCAGCCTATCTTTATGCTATAATAAAAAAAGCTTTTTAAGCTAAAAGGGACTGCGATTATGAAAAAATCTTTCTTTAAAAAAATTATTTCAATATTATGCAGTTTTTTCTTAACGTTTTCTTCGGGATGCTTTTGGGATCAATTTGCAAGCACGGAAGACTCTTCTTCCGTTGAAGAAATAGAAAAGACTTGTGAGCATAGCTGGAAAGATGCAACCTGCACGGTAGCAAAAAAATGCACTCTATGTGGCGAAACGGAAGGGGAAAGTCTTGGACACGAATGGCAAGAAGTCACTTGTGAAGCTCCCCAAAGGTGTAGTCGTTGCGGTGCAACAAGTGGGTTTCATAAAGGGCATTCGGGAGGGGTTGCCACTTGCAGTAAAAAAGCGGTTTGTGATTCATGCGGGCAA
>JAFQBR010000327.1 GCA_017399665.1 Clostridia bacterium
TACGTATTTTACAGAATAGAACTCATCACCTATATAATCTTTATAGTTACCCTCGTGAATAAATACGTATCTATTCAAGGTTACGTTATACAGACCGTGATTCCATACCGTGCGTAAAATATTGCCATTACTGAACTTAAGGTTGATTACGTCGTACCAAGCTCTTTCAAGGTCAAGGTGGTCAAGCGTTGCGATATTACCCTTTTCAATCTTACCTGTTTCATGGTTAAATACAAGTATTTCATCTGCATAAGTCAATTGTTCAACAGGCTTTTGAGTTCCGTCAGCAAGGGTTATCATAGCGCCTTCTGCTAAACATACGTCAGTTCTTGGGAAATAAATAGTATATGTTGCTGTAGCTTGGAATGCCTTTGCTGAAGAAAGTCTATTACTTGCATATTTTGAAACTGAACCAGTTGTTGGTCCTGACTCAATTGTTCCAGTCTTAACTAATGAAGCCCCTTCCCCATCACAAGTAATTTTAAACCAGTAATTCTTTGCTACATAGAAATTAACACCATCCGGACCTGTTCCCTGAGTTGCGACTTCAGTATAAGTACCTGTTTGTGTTGAACTTTCCCAAACAGTATATGTTGTTTTACCGTTACCAGATGTGCCATCTGTTCTTATCTTTATAGCAACACCTTCCAAAGGTGTAATTACAATACTAATATCATCTGTTATTTCATACCATTTAGTGGTTGAAAGCGTCTCTCCATTTATAGTCGCTGTTTCACATCTTGATGTTACAACCTTAACATATTGATACCTCGGTACAACGTATGATTTAATATCTTGTGTTATAGAGGTTAATTCAGATTGATCTGAGTCATTTCCTGTTGCGGAAGTAAATATTTGATATGCGTAAACCTTATTTGTGAATGAAACAGTTGCTAAAGAAACGGTTAAGCTTTGTGTTGCTAGTTTTTCACCTGACCAAACCTTTGTGCCACTGCTTGCTGAATTTACTGTTGAACCTACAACAAATTGATAAAGATTTACCCCTTCATCCGTATCATCCTCGAAGTAACCTTCCGAAATAATCTTTACATCATAAGTAATATCTGACCACTCATTAGAGGTTACAGTAAATGCCTCCGAGCTTGTTGTTGCACTAAAATCTAAAATTGCGCTGTTATCCGTTGCGGTTGTTTGAATAAAACCACCAATTTTGCCAGAAGAGCTTACTGTTACTGTGCCATTATTTATAAACTGCGCATCCGCATATCCTGTGCCGTATCCTTCAGCGTATTTACCATGTTCGCCTTTATATATAGCGAATTCAGAATTAATATTAAAGTTGCCGCCCTTATTTATTTGCAGTAATGAGCCTGGCATAAGTTTTACCTTATCGCCCATAGTGAACGAGCCACCATCATTTACAAAGACCGCAAACTTATGTGAAAGCGGTGTAAAATTATTTTCGGTGGTAATAACATATTTCCTAATGCCGGCATCAACTTCTAGAGTCATACTACCAAGAGAAAGAGCACCATTTAAAAATATTCTTGTTTTTGAACTGCTTGTCGTATACGCCACGTCACTTGGACAATATTCAAAAGATGCATTACCACCTGATAAATAGAAAACTGCTGTAGTGCCAGAACTTTCAGGCTCTAATATAGGCGCAAGTTTATTTACTTGTTGATCCGTTCCAGCAATAGAAACAAACGCGTGAGAAAAAGTATGGAATTTCCCACCATTATCAATTTGAACGTAAGTTTGCATATAGGGGAAGTCAAACTTATTAATTGCAAAAACATCATTTTCAATTAGCGACGTAAGAGGACCACCTGACTTCATATCGTAGAGAGCAAGGCCGGTTTGCAAAAAGCCTGTTGAAGTTACGTGAATTAGTCTTCCGCTATCAAAATTGTTGTTATAGTTTGCACTATATGAAGATTGATTGCCGTTTTTTGCGTTAATTTCCTTAACAAAACCTTCGCAATAAAAACTACCCGATACTACTATAGAAGAGCCTGCATCCAAGTTTATTTGGGCATAACGGCCTTTCATTGAGTTTAAGCCGTATTCACCGCCAAGCGAAAGCGTGCCTTGTACGGTTATATCTGCGCCGTTCTTCATTGTTATAAGTATCTTTCTGTACTTGGCAACCTTTGTCGCGTTACCGTCAGTATAATCGTAAAGGTTAGAACCAGTTGTTGTTTTTGCGTGCAACTGTTCAATTGCGGTAGTGTTTGCACCACTTTCCGTTCTACCAATGGTGTACTTATAGCCTGAGCCATAATTGCAAGAGATATAAGAACCGCTGTTTGCCGTTTCCATTTGCGTATACAGCGAATCGTAAAAAGGAAGTACCAAGTTAACGTTTGTAGGTACTGTAATAGCCCTTGTTACGTTCATATTCGTACCGGTAATTACAACAACGTCTTTTGCTGTACTACCGCAAGCAGTAATAGCGCTTTGAATAGAAGAATATTTTGTTCCCGTTGCGCCACCAATATATGCAACGGCTTTAAGCTTTGCTTCAAAAGAAATAGGCTCAGTTGAAGAAAGCTGATA
>JAFQBR010000328.1 GCA_017399665.1 Clostridia bacterium
ATAAAGAATAAAAAAGCAAAAACCGACGCTGCAAAGGGTAAAATTTTTACAAAGATCGGTAGAGAAATTGCTGTTGCAGCAAAGCAAGGTACTGACCCTAATACAAACTCTAAATTAGCAGACGTTATTGCAAAAGCAAAAGCTGCAAATATGCCTAACGATAACATTAAAAGAAGTATTCAAAAGGCTGCAGGCGAACTTGGTAACGTTAACTATGAAAATCTTGTTTACGAAGGTTACGGTATTGGCGGTAGCGCTGTTATCGTAAGCTCACTTACAGAAAACAAGAATAGAACTGTTGGCGAAGTAAGACATATTTTCGATAAATACGGCGGTTCACTTGGCACAAGCGGTTCAGTTTCATTTATGTTTGAAAACCGCGGTGTATTAGTTATTGAAAGAACTGTTGAGTTAGATGAAGATACAGTTATGGAACTTGCTTTAGATAGCGGTGCAGATGACGTTATTACTGAAGATGACGTTTACGAAATCAGAACTGCTCCTTCAGCATTCTCTGGCGTAAGAAAATATTTTGAAGAAAGAGGTTACGAATTTATCGAAGCTGCAATTCAAATGGTACCCAACGATAAAATTACGTTAAGCGCAGACCAACTTGTTACCTTCAATAAGATGCTTGACGCTTTTGAAGATAACGACGACGTTCAAGATATTTACCACAACGTTGACCTTCCCGAAGAGGAAGATGAAGACTAATTAGTGCTTTTAATTAGCTTAATAATAAAAAATTAGCAAAGCGGTTAGCTTTGCTTTTTTTGTTTTCAAAAGTAGCGATAATCGACCTATTGCGGGGCTTTTTGTATTTTTTAGTAAAGTTTTTTAATAAATTAAAGCAAATAATAAACACAAAGGTCAATTTTATTTTTAAAAAAAGTTGACATAAAAGTTAATATATTGTAAAATTATTATATAAGCATGTCACAAACAATGGTTGCTTTTTTTAAGCCGACAAAGCTTATTTTATCAACAGCTTGTTGTGATAGAGTTATTATCTAATAAAAAAAGGGGTATAAGCTATGCGCGTAAAGAATGCCTTTAAAATATTAATAAGTTATTCTGCAATGATTTATAAATCAGTCTTTTACAAACTGATTACCACTTCAATAATTGGGATAATATCATACTTCATTGTAAGAAGTGATTTAGAATTTATTTTTAAAAGTAAAGAGCTTGGCTTGTTTTGGGATGCAATATTAAATTCCGTTACTACTTTATTAAAGGACGGTATTCATCCTACTTTATTCGAACCTATTCCCCAAGCATTTGACGCTTTACTTGCAATGATTAAAGCAAATATGCTAGATATTTTCTTAGCGTTTTTAAAAGTAGGTCTATTCTTATTCTTGCTTAACGTTATAGAAAGGATGGGCAACTACGCTATCGGACTTATTGCAAACAATTATATGAGCTCTCTTTCAAAGTATAGCTTGGTTGCAACGTTAATAGCAAACTTTGGTAACGCTCTTGTTTATGCTTTGGTAATTAGCACAATCGTTCTTATTTACGATGGGTTGATTTTAACAATTGGTTTACTTATGGCCGTTTACGGTGTAAGAGTAATTTCTATTTTTGCAGTAATTCTTGCGCTAATCTTTATAGTTTTAGCAGTTAGCATTAAATTTACGCTATTTTCAAGATTTATGCCTTCAATGATAACAGATAAAAAATCTATTGGAAAGGCGCTAAAACACACCTTTACTAAGCGAGAAAAATTCTTTGCAATGGTTGGAAATTATGCGTTTGTAGTAATGATTTCTTTCTACTTAAACGTTTCGGTTGCAGTATTTACTTTTGGCGCAGGTCTTATTGTAACTCTTCCTTTAACTTCAATATTTACAGTTATAGTTTCCTTTGTAGACCATTACCAAATTGAAGGTAAAAAGTATTACGTATCTGGCGAAGAAGTTGTAACTCCAAGACAAATGCGCGAACATGCAGATCTTCTAAAATATATGTAAAAAAACAAAAACAGGGCAAAATAATTGCCCTGTTATTTTTTTGCAAAAGTGCTGTTAACCGACCTATTGAGCGACTTTTATAAAAAAACTCGGCGTTAAATGCCGAGTTTTTTGCTTATTTTCTATGTTTTGCCCATTCTTTCATTCTAAGTTCTCTTGAAAGAATTTTCTTTCTTAAACGAATACTCTTTGGGGTAAGTTCAACAAGCTCGTCATCTGCAATAAATTCCATGCATTGTTCCAAGCTTAAAACTGTTGGGGTAATAAGTTTAAGAGTTTCTTCGCTTCCGCTTGCACGGTTATTTGTAAGTTGTTTTTTCTTACATACGTTAACTGCAAGCTCATCTTCGCGTGAGTTTTCGCCAACAATCATACCTTCGTAAACATCAACGCCTGCGCCAATAAATAAAGTAGCTCTTTCTTGCGCGTTGAATAGACCGTACTGTGTTGTTGTTCCGCTATCAAAACAAACTAAGCTTCCGCGATTACGTTCTCTAATATCTCCCTTATAGGGCTCGTAGCAGTCAAAAACGTGGTACATAACGCCAAAGCCCTTGGTGTCTGTAAGCATTTCTCCGCGGTAGCCGAATAAACAGCGTGATGCAATTCTAAACTCAAGTCTTGTTTCGCCGTTGCCGTTAGGTGTCATTGTAACTAAATCGCCCTTTCTTTGTCCGATTTTATTCATAACAGCGCCAACGTATTCGTCGGGTACTTCAATAACTAAATTTTCAACAGGTTCGTAAGTTTTTCCTTCGATTTCTTTAAAGATAACCTTGGGGCGTGAAATTTGGAATTCATAACCCTCACGGCGCATTTCCTCAACTAAAATTGAAAGATGAAGCTCGCCTCTGCCGTAAACCTTAAAGGTGTCTGCGCTTTCAGTTTCTTCAATGCGCATACTTACGTTGGTTTCTATTTCTTTAAACAGTCTTGCTCTTAAATGGCGGGAAGTAACGTATTTACCTTCTTTGCCGGCGAAAGGACTGTTATTTACCATAAATAACATAGAAATTGTGGGCTCGTCAATAGCAACAAAGGGAAGAGCCTCAGGACAGTCAAGTGTGCAAATTGTTTCGCCAATGTTAATTTTTTCAATGCCGTTAATAGCAACTATATCGCCAACGTGGCCTTCTTCAACTTCCACTCTTTTAAGACCTTCAAACTGATAAAGTCTTGCAACCTTACCTTGACTAACCGTTCCGTCCGTATGGCAAATGCTAACGGGCTGACCGTTCGTGATTTTACCGCGAATAATTTTACCAATACCAATTCTACCAACGTATTCGTCGTAGTCAACGTTGCAAATAATTGTTTGTAATGGTTGATCAAATTCACCTTCAGGCGCGGGAACTTCCGATAAAATAGTGTCAAGTAATGGTGACATATTAACTTCAGGGTCAGTAAGTTCTTTTTTAGCCCAACCGAATTTAGCGCTTGCGTAAACCGTTTTAAAATCCAACTGATCGTCATTTGCGCCAAGGTCAATAAATAGCTCTATAATACCGTCAATGGTCTTTTCAAGGTCGCCACCTTTATCAATTTTATTTACAACAACAAGTGGCTTTTTATTAAGATTAAGCGCCTTTTTAAGCACGTATCTTGTTTGGGGCATAACGCCTTCAACTGCGTCAACAAGAAGAACAACGCCATCTACCATAGACAAAATACGTTCAACCTCTCCACCAAAGTCCGCGTGGCCAGGGGTGTCTATAATATTGATTTTTGTTCCGTTGTAATGCACGGCGGTATTTTTAGCAAGAATGGTAATACCTCTTTCACGCTCTAAGTCGTTACTGTCCATAACTCTATCTTGCACAACTTCGTTAGAACGGAAAATGCCGTTTTGTTTAAGTAGTGCGTCAACTAAAGTTGTTTTACCGTGGTCAACGTGCGCAATAATAGCAATATTTCTTATATTTTCTCTCTTCATAACAATCTCCTTGCAACTGAAAAATTATATACCCATACGGCGTTGTTTGTCAAATATTTTATAAGTGGAAAGATATAAA
>JAFQBR010000329.1 GCA_017399665.1 Clostridia bacterium
TTAATAAAAGTGATGCGAGCATCGTTACTGTTTTTGAAAAAGAATTTAATAATAAAGAAATTTTTATATCGGCAATAGGCTCAACTATTGCAGATAAAAATTTAAGACCTAATGAAAGGATGGCAATTTTTAAAAAGGGAGTTAGTAGTATAAAAAATATTGCAAAAATGGCAACGCTACCAATTGCATTTTTTATTAAAATTGTCGTAGATAAAACTACGTCTACGCCCTCTTTTGCAAAAGAACCGATCAGAGGAAATGAATTTCCAACCATATATTTTAAAGTTCTTAAAGAAAAATTATCGTATGCGTTTGTGGTTATGCCCTTTATTGATGAAAAAACAGAAAAAACTGTAATAACCCCGCCTATAATCCATCTATAAATATCTTTAAAAAATTCATGCACTTTATTTAGTGAAAAACGGTCTGAAAATGATGAAATTACCGATAAAACAGTGCAAATACTGACTAATGGCAATAGTATTTTTGTAACGATTGACAAAATACCGCTAGTTGCAAATACCAAGGTGGGGGTATAAACGCTAGTGCTTGCGTTAGAACCGGTTACTGATAATAAGGTCAACAAAACGGGGAAAAGATTTTCTGTTTGTTTAGATAAATTAGTTATAATTTGCGTTGTATAATCAATAGCACTTGTACACTCTGAAAAGATTAGAAGCAAAACGGTAATATAACAAACTATAAAAACAATTTCATTTGTTTGGCATTTATCTGGTTTTAGAGTGGAAAATAGTCCGCAAACTATAAGTACACTAAAAATTGAAGTAAAAGTTTTTGCATAAGTTGCAAAATTTTCTTTTAATAGTTTAAAAATGGCTTCAAAAACAGAACTTAAGGAAAGATAATCCCCTTTAATTGCTTTTAAAATAATTTCTTTAACATTTACAGTGCTTTCGTGGGTTTGATTTAAAAGTTCTTCAAGCTCGCTTAAATCAATATCTTCTATCATTTCTTCAATTATTGAAGTAGGGTTATCTTTTTCGCTAAAATCGTCGGCGTAAACAACTGTTGAGCTGCTGAAAAAAGAGAATAAAATTATTAAGCAGATAAATATTTTCTTCATATTAATTTAAAAATCCGTAAATGGTTTCTATAAGAAATTCAAATATAGGAATACTCATACAAAGTAAAAGTATTTTTCCACTAAAAATTAGCTTGTCCGCTATGCTTTTTAGCCCGACGTCCTCAATCAATCCACCGGCAAATTCAATCAAATATGCAATAATAATTATTTTAAACAGTAATTTAAAAATCTCATTGTCAAAACTAATTTTTTGCCCTAAAGTGCTAAAAAAATTAAAGGTGTACGATATATAATCAAACGCAAAAATTAAAATAGTTAATCCGCTAATTATCAAACATGGTATAAATAATTCGGAAGAAATTGACTTTAAATAATAGCAAAGAATTCCTGTGGTTAATGCAAGACCTATTAGTTTAAAAGCTTCCATTTTAAAAGAGGTTAAATAGGTTTTTTATTGTAATAAAAAATTCTGAAATCATTGTAATAACCATACTTAACACAATAATTAGCCCAGCAATAGCAACAAGCATTGCAATATCGTCACGGTCTGATTTTTTTAGCAATTGACAAATGACCGTAATTAATACTCCAATTGCTGCTATTTTAAAAATTACGTCAATTTCCATATTACACCACTATAATAAAAATTATAATTCCAATTATAACCCCCATTTTTTTACACAATGCACCTTCTTGCTTTTCTAAAGCCAGACAATCATTGCTTTTTTTATCAAAAATACATTCATAGCGCTTTAAAAGTTCTATTTGTGTTCTTGCATCTACGCTACCAATTTGTAAAAAATAATGTAAAAGTTCGTTTTTTTCGCGTATTGTTAAATAATTAGGCAAATATATTGACTGATTGTTCTTAAATCGTTCAATAATGCTATTTAAAGTTTTTTGAAAGTCCTCTTGGTTATAATCTTGTTTCAGTAACGTTGTTAAATCTTCTTGATTAAAGTTAACTGAAGAGAAAAAATCAGTATTAAACTCACTAAGCGCTTTATAGAAGGTTGTTCTTTTAGTATATCGTAAAGAAAAAAAATGACCGCTTAGCACCCCTAAAATAAATAGACAAATTGAAAGGATAAAACTATAATTCATATTCGATAGCTTCTTCAAAGGTCAAAAAACCAGCATTATTTTTTTTAAGTAGCACACACTTATCAAAACATTTTTCGTTAAATAGTAATTGCATATACTTTTTCTTTTTTACATCTTTTAGTGAATTCCCGTGAACGGAGCAAATAATTTTTACGCCAGATAACGAGGCGAACATAGCACCATTTGCCTCTTGCTCAGTTGTAATTTCATCTGCGATAACAACGTCTGGTGAAAGGGTTTTTATAGCTGTATAAAAACCAAATGCTTTATCGCAACCGTTGATTACGTCGGTTGTCTTACCAATATTGCATCCATCATAATAAATCTCATTTTTCTCGTCAATTACTAGGATATTTAACATTTTTATGTCTGAAATAATTCGTGTTATATCCCTTAATAAAGTGGTTTTGCCAACGCCTGGTGGGGAAATTACAAGTAAACTTTTTATTCCATTATTTGCATTAATTATTTCAAAAGCTTTATCCGCACATCCTATAACTTGATGCGGAAAACGAATACATAAAGAATGAAAATTTTTAATGGTTTTAATAATTCCACTTTCTGTTACACACTCTCCTGCTATACCTATTCTTATGCCTTGTCCACATGAAATATACCCATTTTTTATATACTCATTATATTTATATATAGAATTGTTACATGCTTTTGTTAATATTAAAGAAATTTCTTCTGCAGTATAAACTAAGTATTGCCCTTCTATTTTTATGCTTATAAAGTTTCCGGCATAATTGACGGTTACCGGGGCTTCTTTTCGTATTCTTATTTCATATATATTTTCTTGGTTAGAAAGGTAGAATTTGCGCAATTTTTCCGGGAGAAAGGAATACATAGCCCACCTCTAGTTTTTTATTTATTATTAGTATAGTTTTTTGTAACAAAAAAAGAACTTGCAAAAACAAGTTCTTTTTTTTCGATGGTAAAAAGTACAATAATATATTCAAAATTAATTTTAAAAGTTTAATTATTCTTTAATCAAGCCCAATCCTTTATTCATAGCGTAGTTAACCGTTCTAACTGCAACGAATAAGGAAGTGATAATTGAGATAATTTTTAACACAGAGTCAAAATAATTAAATGTAGTAGAAAAATTACTAAGCATATATAAAGCTATAACAAGAACTAATAAAAGATAAACTGAGAAAGAGCCTTCTTTTCTTTCTTGTGCAAGTTGAATAGGTTTTACTATTACGTTACCTATTACTATCGACCAAGAGCAAATACAAACCGGATAGTAAAAGCAAAGCCAAATAAGTTCATCCATTGTATTCTTTATGCTTTGTTGAGTAAACTGCAGATTGTCTAAAATGGCAGAACCAATATAATGCTCTGTGGTATTATTGTCAATGATAACTTCTACCGGAATAAATAATGAGCCGATCAAACCGTGTAAAGCTAGCGCAGTTGCATATCCCATACCTACAGAAACGGATAATAATATGCCTGAAGATAAATCTGAAATGTTATATACTTTGGTTAAAATTGCAATAAATATAAGTTCGCCAATACCCCATAAAACCGGGACGATAACTGAATCGATAGTGCTTCTATAAATGGTTTTAATAAGTACGCCTGTTACTAAAGCATCAATCGAAAGATATAGCATTAAACCAAATAAGAATGAAAGAACTATGTTATAGAATGATATGCTCTTTTTAGGCGAAATTTCGTAGTTTAAGGTTATTAGCAAAAGCGGAATTGCTATTGCTCCAAAAAATACAATTACTGTTAGAACGAGCTTAGTGTCTGCGATATCATAAAAGAAATATAGAAGTATCGTAAAGAACAAAATCATTATTAAAGAAATAATAGTTTTTACAGGTCTAATACCAATATATAAATCGTCATTTTTATTTAATGAAATTGCAGAAATTATTGCCCCGAAAAGAGTTACCTTTTTTGGTTTTTTTTCTAGTGTTTCGGCAGGTGGTTCAATAACCGCAGCGGTCACGATATATTCATTTTTATCTAAATTTTCAACCTTTAAAAAATCTTCTGCAGATTTAACTTGTTCAAAATCATTATTATTATCATTCATCGTTTAACCCTTTAAATTCTACAAAGAAGTTGCTTCCAACCCCTTTTTTAGAAATTACACCAAATTTTAAGCGGTGATTTTGCAAAATTGTTTTAACAA
>JAFQBR010000330.1 GCA_017399665.1 Clostridia bacterium
AATAAATACGCAATGGAAATTGACTTTGAAATGCAACCTCCCATGTTTGAAATTTCAGAAACACATAAGGCTGCTACTTGGTTATTACACCCAGACGCACCCAAGGTTGATCCTCCAAAGCTTGTAACAGACCGTATTGCTCGTATGAAAAAACTTTCTGAAGGAGATAATTAATTATGAAAAGAAATTTGGATAATGCCGAAGTGCTTTTAAAAGTTGAAAATCTCTGTCAGTATTTTAAAATGGGTAAGATGGAGCTTAAGGCTGTAAACAACGTTAATTTTGATATAAAAAGAGGCGAAGTTTTTGGTCTTGTTGGCGAATCAGGTTGTGGTAAAACAACCACAGGTAGAACCATTATTAAGCTTTATGATGCAACTAGTGGTAGCGTTTATTTTAAAGGTAAACGTATTGTTGCCGGTACTAGGTCATATAAAAATGCGATCAAAGCTAAACGTAATGCTGCAAACGCTGCAATTAAAGCTTTAGATGCTAGTGATCCTGATTATCAGGCCAAAAAAGAAGCAATTATTAAAGAGGCGCAAGCATTTATTTCAGCGCAAAGAGAAGAAATTTCTAAAGCCAACGCTGATCATAGAAATTGCGATAAAGAATATGCTAAAGAACAGGTTGCCGCTGTTAAAGAAAAATATGGCAAACTTTTAGCCAACACGACTGATGAAGAAGAGCTTGCTAAACTTAAAAAGCAATATAAAAATGAACTTTCTAAGGCAAAAAAAGCAAAAATAGTAACACAAATTCAAATGATCTTCCAAGATCCTATTGCTTCACTTGACCCCCGTATGACTGTTAAAGATATTATTTCAGAAGGTCTTGTTATTAATGGCGAAAAGGATAAAGAGGTTATTGAACAAAAGGTTTACGAAATGCTTGAACTTGTTGGTCTTGTTCGTGAGCATGCTTCACGTTATCCTCACGAATTCTCTGGTGGACAACGTCAACGTATCGGTGTAGCTCGTTCAATCATTATGAACCCTGAAATGATTATTGCAGACGAACCCGTTTCCGCATTAGACGTTTCAATTCAAGCACAGGTTATTAACCTTTTAAACGAGCTTCGCGAAAGAATGGGTTTAACTATCTTATTTATTGCGCATGACCTATCAGTTGTTAAATACTTCTCTGATCGTATTGGCGTTATGTACTTTGGTAATATGGTTGAGCTTGCATCTTCAGATGAATTGTTTGCACATCCTTTACACCCTTACACGAAATCATTACTTTCTGCTATTCCTTTGCCAGACCCACACTACGAAAAGGGCCGTGTGCGTTTAACTTATAATCCTATTGCTGAGCATGATTATAGTACTAATCCTCCCTCAATGCGAGAGGTTGCTCCCGGTCACTTTGTAATGTGTAATGATGTCGAAGAAGCTAAATATAAAGCTATCCTTGCAGAAGGTGATTCACATAATGAATAATAAACAGTACAACGATAAAACCCCAACGCCAAATGGCGTTGGGGAAACAAATTCTCAAGCAACTAACGTAGGGGAAAGTAGGACTAATAAATCTTCTATTACTCACGAGAGCACGTTTGATAAAGGGATTTTTTTATCTTACCTAATTACTTCTATATTGGCGTTGATATGTGCATTTTTTATTGCTTATTCAAACGGTATTTTTGAAAACTTATCCAAGAAAAGAATGTTTGCGGTTCTTTCAGATGCGTTTTTTGCACCAGGTGGAATTTTCTTTTGCTTAGGTGTTTTAATAAAAATTTCTGCTGGCGGTTTTTTTGATAGCATTTCTTTTATCTTAAAAAGAGTTGTAAATTCTTTAATTCCTGGTGCACGTATTAGGAAAGAAGATAATTATATGCAGTATAAAGAAGAAAAAGAAAAAAACCGTAAACGAGTAAAAAATTCTTCAATGCTAATAGTCGGCTTGGTTTTTGTTTTGATTTCAGCGTTATTTTTGGCATTGTACAGTAACGCATAAGGAGAATCAATGACAGAACAATTACAAGAAAATAAAATTAAGAGTTTGCGCGCTGAGATAGACGTAATAGACGATACTATCTCGGCGCTTTTAAAAAAACGCTTTTCTTTGGTTAAAAAAATTGGAGCCATAAAAAAAGAAATCCTTTGTCCAGTTGCCGATCCTTCTAGAGAAGCGGTGATTTTGCAAAAGGTTAGTAAAGACCTTGATGATAAAGATGAAAAACTTGCTTTAAAAAGTATTTATACTGCAATAATAAAGGAATGTACAAAAATGCAAAAGTAGGGCTATAAGTCGATTAACGCTACTTTTTGTTGTAAAAAATCTATAAAAATAACTTTAAGAAGGTATTATTTATGAATAAAACTGCATTAAGAAAATATGCGCACCTTATTGCAAAGGTGGGCGCTAACGTTCAAAAAGGACAAGAGGTTATCGTTCGGTCTAACGTGGAAAATCCAGAGTTTGCAACTATGGTTGTTGAAGAATGCTATAAGCTAGGTGCTAAAGAGGTTACCGTTGAATGGAGCTATTCTCCCTTAACCAAACTTCACTATAAAAAAAGAAGCTTAAAAACTCTTTCTGAAGTTAAAGATTGGGAAATTGAAAGACTTAAATATAGAGAAGAGTCACTTCCCGTATTAATCGCTTTATCAGGTGATGATCCTGACGGAATGAAGGGTATTGACCAAGAAAAACTTTCAAAGGCGTCTATTGCTACAATGAAGATTACAAAGCCATATAGAGATAGAATGTCGGACAGATACCAATGGGTAATTGCAGCAGTTCCTACCAAAAAATGGGCTAAAAAGATTTTCCCTGATCTTCGCACTTCTGTTGCTGTTGAAAAGCTTTGGGATGCTATTTTATTTACATCAAGGGTAACAGATGACCCTGTAAAGGCTTGGAATGACCACAATGCTAATCTTGCTGACCGTTGCGCATATATTAACTCTTTAGGTCTTAAAGAGCTAAGATATCGCGCCTCAAACGGTACAAACTTAAGAGTAGGACTTATTCCTGACGCGCAATTTTTAGGCGGTGGCGAAAATACCTTATCAGGTGTGTACTTTAACCCTAACATTCCCACAGAAGAAGTATTTACTTCACCTATGCAAGGTGATGTTGACGGCATAGTATATTCTTCAAAGCCCTTATCTTACAGGGGTGAGCTTATTGATAATTTCTGGGTTCGTTTTGAAAACGGCGTGGTTGTTGAAACAGGCGCAGAAAAGAATGCTGATCTACTTGAAAAGCTTGTTGGTATGGACGAGGGTGCAAGAAAACTTGGCGAATGCGCGCTTGTTCCTTACGATTCACCCATTAATAAAACAGGACTATTATTCTACAACACCTTATTTGATGAAAACTGCTGCTGTCACTTTGCTTTAGGTCGCGGATTTAATAACACGTTAAAGAATTTTGAAAATCTTAGCTTTGCAGAGTGCAAAGAAAAGGGCATTAACGACTCTTCAATTCACGTTGACTTTATGATTGGCACAGCTGATCTTGAAATTGACGGTGTAACTGCAGAGGGCAAGGTTGTTGCCTTGTTCAGAAATGGACTTTGGGCTTTCTAAGCAAATAAAAAATTAATAATAAAAAATTGGGGATTTGCATTTGCAAATCCCTTTTTTTATTCTTCCCACCAAGGCGAATTTATAAAATCTTTTTCGCTTTCAATTTTTATTTTTGGTAAGAGTTTTTCCTTTCCGTAGTAATTTTCGCCATTATCTAGCTTTAGAAATGGGGTTATTTTAAAAATATAATCTCCGTCATATAGGTTTGAAAGTTCAAAAACATCCTGGTTGCTAGTTGCAATTTCAACAAACTTACCGGCAGTTAACGTTTCTATTTTATAAAAAAAATCCTTGTTTTTATCAATATAAAAAACAATTTTATTACCAATAACTTCTATTTCGCAATCAAGTGAAAGTGTTGATAATGAGCTTATAGGCAGACTTTTTATATATTTTGTAAGCACAGGGGTTTCAATTGTGAACCTTTTTGGCAAAAATTTGTCTGCTATTTCAATTCTTCCTTCTTGATATGCAAGTTTGCATATATTTACATATGTTACTTCATCACTTTTTAGAAATGGGGCAGGATAATTATTTTTATAAATTAAATCCAAAATTTTGTTTGAATATTTTGCGACCTCTCCGCCTGTTAACTCGTTTTGCATAAGTGAGTTGTCGGCATTACAAAAACGCAAGGCAATTATATCCTGAGAGGTGTAGCAAAGGGTGTAAGCATCAGTATTTCCCTTGTCGTTTCCACAAGTTCCTGTCTTTGCGCATACGTCATAATTTTTTTTACCTATTGTCTTTGCAGTGCCAGAAATAGTACATTCTTTTAAGGCATCATTTATTATTTCACAAGTGCCCAAGCTAAAGACTTTTTCGCCTTGCACACTATCTTTATAAACAAGCTTTTTGTCTATATAAATTTCTTTAATTGAGGTTGGTTTAAAGTGATTACCATCGTTTAAAAATGGTGTATAGCTTGCGCAAAGTGTTTTTAAATTAACCCCGCCATTATAGCTTCCTAGAGCAATATTTAAACTGTTTTCTTTTATGTCAATATTGAGTTTACGAACATATAGGCGGGCTTTTTCACTTCCTAAGGCATCTAAAACCTTTACAGCGGGCACGTTTAGGCTTTTGCTAATGGCTTCTTTTACGCTAACCCAGCCGTAATATTTATTTGCGTAGTTTGAGGGGGAGTAACCGGAAAAATTTGTTGGCTCATCTAATATCTTCGTTGCTAGATGAACAATTCCTTCCTCGATTGCCGGAGCGTAGACGAGTATAGGTTTAATTATTGAAGCAGGTGGGCGGTC
>JAFQBR010000331.1 GCA_017399665.1 Clostridia bacterium
AAAGCGTGATGGAAACGGCACATACCACCACAACAAGCTATGATGGTACTAGAAGTTTATTTAAGTATACCGACTGTTCTAACGGAAAAACAGCTAATATTAGCTGTTTCTATACAGGCAAAACTTTATCTAGCACGTGGGATAGCGGTGCTACTTGGAACAGAGAACACAGTTGGCCAAAGAGCAAAACTTCAGACAAAGAGGGTAAGAGCCCACCAATGGCGGACATTATGATGCTTCGTCCCACAGCTTCAAACGTAAACAGTAGTCGCGGAAACAAGGCTTATGGCGAAAGTAGCGGTTATTACGATCCACTAGATGAAGCTATGGTTACTGACGTAAACGTTCGTGGCGACGCGGCAAGAATCGTGCTTTACGTTTATACTCGTTGGGATGTTAATCAATACGCTTTAGACCTTTGGGGAACAGATGGCGTTTTTGAAAACCGTGATATTTTGCTTAAATGGATGCAAGAAGACCCTGTTGATACATGGGAAATGGGTAGAAACGATGCAGTTCAATCTATAACCGGAACAAGAAATATTTTCGTTGACTATCCCGAATATGCTTTCTTATTATTCGGTAAAGAAATTCCTGCTGGTATGCAAACACCTTCTGGCGGTGCAAACGCAACACCTTGCGAACACGAAAACGTTGTAAACGTTGCAGCAAAAGAACCTACTTGTACGGAAGCTGGTAATACAGCTGGCGCTAAATGTGCTGATTGTGGTGCGTTTGTAAATAGCACAACAACAATTCCTGCACTTGGTCACTCTTATGATGACGGCGTTATCACAACCGAACCTCAATGCGCAAAGGCAGGCGTAAAGACCTTTACTTGCGAAAACTGTGGCGATACTAAAACGGAAGCTGTTAAGGCTTTAGGTCACAGCTTTGCAAATGGCGCTTGTACAGTTTGCGGTGCAGAAGAAGGTACTTTAGGGGAAGAAGGCGTAGTATTTGAATTTGGTAATAACGGTTCAGCTGCTCACAATGACGGAAGCAGTGCAACAACTTATACCGAAACTGTTGGAGATTTTACTTTATCAATTACCAATGGTTCAAAAGTTTATAAAAGCGCGTTTGACGCGAAGGGTAATTCTTGTTTAAAACTTGGTACGGGTGACGTTGTTGGGTCATTTACATTTACCGTTCCAGATGAAGTTCAAAGCGTTGTTATTAAGGTTGCACAATACAAGGCAAACACAACTAAAATAACTGTTAATGGAGTAAATTATACCATTACAACTGCTTCAAATAACGGCGAATATACCGATATTACGGTTGACACCTCTGCAACAAAAACGGTAAATTTTGCAACCGCTTCAGGCGGTAAGAGATGTATGATTAACTCTATTACTTACTATGCAACTTCTGTTGGTGGCGGTGATACACCTAGCGGTGGTGATACGCCTAGCGGTGGCGAAACACCTACTGATCCTGAAATTGCAGAGCTTTTAGCGAAAGATACGTTAACTATTGCAGAAGCTATAAAGGTTGCAGGTAGCCTAGCAGCAGACGCTAGCACGCAAAAGAAATATTACGTAACAGGCGTTGTTAGCGTTATTACAAACGAAACGTACGGCAATATGAAGATTACTGACGATGCAGGCGCAACAATTACTATTTACGGAACGTATAGTGCAGACGGTAGCGTTCGCTATGATGCAATGGACGTTAAGCCTGTTGTAGGCGATACAGTTAAGCTATACGGCGTAATTATGAATTACGGCGGAACAACCCCTGAATTCGTTGATGCTTGGATTGTTGAACATACACCTGCTCAAGGTGGTGAAACGCCTACCGATCCTGAAATAGCAGAACTTTTAGCAAAAGATACGTTAACTATTGCAGAAGCAATCAAAGTTGCAGGTAGCCTAGCTGCAGACGTTAAAACGCAAAAGAAATATTACGTAACGGGCGTTGTTAGCGTTATTACAAACGAAACGTACGGCAATATGAAGATTACTGACGATGCAGGCACAACAATTACTATTTACGGAACGTACAGTGCAGACGGTAGCACTCGCTATGATGCAATGGACGTTAAGCCTGTTGTAGGCGACACAGTTAAGCTATACGGCGTAATTATGAATTACGGCGGAACAACCCCTGAATTCGTTGATGCTTGGCTTGTTGAACATACGCCTGCTCAAGGCGGTGATACACCTAGCGGTGGCGAAACACCCACTGACCCTGAAATAGCAGAGCTTTTAGCAAAAGATACGTTAACTATTGCAGAAGCTATAAAGGTTGCAGGTAGCCTAGCAGACGGTGGCGAAACAAGTAAAAAATACTACGTAACAGGTACTGTTGCAGAAATTTCTTCTGCAGAATTCGGTGATATGTACATTAAGAGCGGTAACGATACGTTATTGGTTTACGGTACTTATAGCGCTGACGGAACTGTTGGTTACAAGGATATGCAAACAAAGCCTGTTGCCGGCGATACAGTTAAGTTATACGCTACAATTAAGAACTATCAAGGAACTCCAGAGCTTTACCACGCTTGGATTGTTGAACATACACCTGCTCAAGGCGGTGAAACACCTTGTGATCACGCTAAAACAGAGGTTATTCCTGCTGTTGAAGCTACTTGTACGGAAGCTGGTTTAACTGAGGGCTTAAAGTGTGCGGATTGCGGACATGTTATAACTGCTCAACAGACCGTTCAAGCGTTAGGTCACAGCTTTGAAGATGGTGCTTGTACCGTTTGCGGTGCGGAAGATCCTTCTAACAATCCTGGTGGCGAAACACCTTGTGAACACGCTTACGGTGAATGGGTTGTAACTAAGGAAGCAACTACCGTTGCAGAAGGCGAAAAGACCAGAACTTGCAGTAAGTGCGGTGAAACAGAAAGTCAATCAATACCCAAAGTGTTAGCCAACAACAAGGTTAGCTGTAATGCAAGCGTTGACTTTGGTTCTTTCGGTTTAATTGCTATGGTAATAGCTGGCGTAATCGTAGATAGAAAACGCAGAAAATAATAAATAAAAGCAATGGCTTTAGGGCGTTGAGGCATCTCAACGCCCTTTTGATTTTGTTAGGTAAATAAAAATATAAAAATCGGTTGCAAAGAGCGCTATAAAGTGATAAAATAAGTATATAAAAAGATTGAGTACAACATTAACGGGCAAAATTAAGTAAAAACAGGTGAAAAAAATTATGAAAGGTAAAAAAATAACGCTTTTTTTAATATGTAGCTTAATTATTTGTTTTTGTACAGGACTTATTGCCTGTGGTGGTCTTCATAATCTGGATAGCTCAAGTGAAAGTTCGTTTATTGACCCAGATGACCCCAATATTGATCCGCTTATTCCTAACGCATACATATTAACAAACAGGGCTATTTACGAAACTGAGCCGTTACCCGTAAGGGCTAACGTGCCCGGTATTTTTTATCACGGCAAGGCTATGCTTGGCGAGATAACGGAAGATAGTTTAAATACTTTAGTTAATATCAACGCGCCAATCGACCTTAGCGGAAGGTCGGACATTATTGACTGCGCGTTAACATTTGTTCCAAACGAAGAGTATTGTTTAAAAAACGATATGAAATTTTCGCCGGGGGACAAGGTTAACTGCAATGTTAAAATTAAGGCGGTTGCATATATTGCAAACAACAAAGAGGTTAAATATTCTTCTATTCAAAAGGCAATCAGCGACTGTAATAGATTCTCAGCCACAACGGACGTAGTTGTGATTACAGGAACTAATATGAAGGTTACAAGAGATATTATTGTTCCTGCAGGCGTTAATTTGGTCTTTCCATTTTACGATTCTTTATATACCTCTCAATTTGAAGGTTTATATACACCCTCAACAACTCCTTATATTGCTTGTTCTTATGGGGCGGGATATATGTATACGGTTGGTAGAGAGGAAAAAGAAACAAAGACTGTTGCCGTTGAACAGCTACATGCAAAAACAGATAAAGGCGGTAATCTTTACGATTATACGGACGGAACGGCAGAAAAGGTTGCAAAATATAGAAAAATACTTATAACAATGACTAACGGCGCCGATATAACCGTTGCTCAAAAGGGTATTCTCTCGCTTGGCGGTGAATACGGTGTAAATTCTATGAAGGGCCGCTACACTCAAATTAATTTAGATGAGGAGTCTTCTATAAACGTTGAGGGTAGCTTTTACTGCGAGGGATTTGTTAAAGAAATTAACGGTAAAAAGGGCGATCAAGAGGAAAATAGCACAAATTATAACAATGATTTTGATAGCGGAAGGTTAATTCATATAACTTCTACCGGGTTTTTACAAACGGGGCTTGCCATATACGATATGAAGTCCGGCGGTACTTTAACCAGTCTTTTAGAAAATGGCGTGTTTGCAATAAATAAGTTTGACTTTCCGTATATGCAGACTTACGTTCAAATTGATCACGGCGGTAAATTTTATGCCTTTTCGCATGCAAACGTCGTGCTTGGCGGAATTGAACAACAGGTAAACAAGCTAGCGCCCATTTTAGAGCCTGCAAATTCGGGTATAACGGCAGTATTTTATTCAAAAAAAGGAAACGCATCCTTTGAATATTGCCCCAAAAACTCGGAGTATACCTCTGCAACGGCAAAAACCAGGGTGTTTTTAAATGGGGAACTTTCTCTTGGTAGTATGACGTTAAAGATTGCCACTCATACCATTACGACGGTAGATAAATTTACACCCATTTCAAATAAGTTTGCAATTTTTATAAATGACGGCGCGACCTTTACT
Source organism: Clostridia bacterium (assembly GCA_017399665.1). Next base: position 4,729 of record JAFQBR010000331.1, read on the forward strand.
ATGAGCGACAAAATAAAGCTTTTGCCGGGCGCGTTGTTGCAAATCAACAAAGGTGGCAAGATTAACGTTAATTCTGCGCTTGCGGTATATAAAGCCAGCCACTGTAAATTTATTGAAGGTTACGGCTCTAATCATACAGACGCTCAGTTTATAAATAATGGAAGGGTAACGGTTGGTTCTTCGGGCAGTATTGGCGGATTTCTTCAAACGACGGCAGTAGACGGTAGTGCTATTTTAGATTTTAGCGCAGTAAAAAACGCATCTTCGTTTAGCGTAAGCTCTAACGAATGGTCTGAAATACCGCACGTTGTGAACGTCGTATCAGAGGGCTATTTTGAAAATGATGGCGAGCAAGGCGTCGGGCTTTATCAGTTTATCGAAGGCTCGGTTGTAACTTCTGCAAGTAGCGGAGTTCAAGCTTGGTCAGGTAATAAGGTTTCAACTCAAACGCTAAATCTTTCTTTAGCTGAGGTTTCTTTTGAAAAAAAAGTGTACGGTTATCAAATTTTTGTTGCAAATAATAAAAACGGCACTAATTCTATAGAGATAACCTCGGGTGAAACGCAGGATATTGCATCTTATGCGATACCCAAGCACAACTACGTTCAATTTGTTCCTTCAAGGTGCGCTTCGGTCACTATAAACGGCGAACAGTTAAATTCTAACACTTGGTATTACGTAGATGCGGATATAGAGGTCGTTATAACGCCAAATAAGGGTATTCCTATTTATTTATATACCGATGCTTTGTCAGGCAATGCTTCTACGATATATACGGTTACAGAGTCTTCAGAAGAAAATGGAACGTTTTATCAAATATTCAAAGATAGTATTGGTGGAAAGGCCTCGAAAGAAACTATATTAGTAGTTGAAAATTATTATTTTAAAATAAAATATCAGTCGAACGGTGCAACTCAAGGTACAACGGTGGTAGATAAAGGAATTGTTGAGCTTGGCCCGACTGACGTTGGGGCAGAGGTTGGCAATCCAACAAAAGCGTACAAAGCAACCGATTCGTATACCTTTTATTACAGCAGAAAGGATAGCTGTGTGGTAGAAGGTACGCTTGTAACGCTTGCAGACGGTACTCAAAAGCCTGTTGAGCAGTTAACTTATGCTGATGAAATACTTGTATTTAACCATGAAACGGGCAAGATTGAAAAGGGTAATATTGCAACGCTTGACCACCTTGACCTTGAAAGAGCTTGGTACGACGTAATCAATCTTAAGTTCAGTAATGGCAATATTTTACGCACGGTATGGAATCACGGTCTGTATAACGTAACCTTGAATAGATACGTATTTATTCACGAGGGTAACTATAAAGATTATATAGGTGATGAGTTCTATTCTGTAAAATACGTA
>JAFQBR010000332.1 GCA_017399665.1 Clostridia bacterium
GAGCTACTGCTGTTTTAGTCGCATCAAATTCACTAGGAACTGCCGTGTTATTGAAGAATCTTGGGAAGTCCGCAAGCTCGTCTATAACGCCTGCATAGGATTTTACGTTTGCGCTATATTTAACGTTGTCGTTTGTAGTGATTAAAACCTCCGTAGTGCCAATAGAATTGCTTCTGATTTGTTCTGCCGACAAATCAAAATTTCTTACCCATGCTCCGTCCTGGTAATAAACGGTAGCACCGTCTCCCGACGTAATCGCGGTTACGGTTGAAATGGTGAAATATATACCTGCAGGAAGGAATAATTGATCGTCGTGCGAGGAATATAAAATATCAGCAATTGCACTTACTTCCGTTTCGCCCTTAAGCTGTTTATCAAATACTGCGTAGTAGGTCTTTGCTTCGGTAACCTCGCCAATTTCTACTATATCGCCATCCTCAGAGAGTGACCAACCAAGGAATTCGTAAACGTAAATATCACTTTCAACTGTGGGAGCCTCAGGATTTAAAGCTTCGCCTAATTCGTGCTCGGTATAGCTTTCCTCTCCGTTTATAACCCAAGTTATTTTAACAGTCTTTTTAGTAACGTTTTTAACCAAATAATAGGTTGCGTCGTCTACACCTTGAATAGACGTGCCCATACCGACAGCAGAACCGTTCTGACTTGTTGCCCAGTGATAGGTTATAATTTCGGTTGCGCTTTCGCTACTCTCAGGTAATCCCTGCGGTACGAAATATCCACCCTTCGTAACGACTTCGGTAATAGTTTCTTCTTCGGTTACCCAGTTGATAGTTGCGATTTCAATGCCCTTCCAGATGAGCTTGCCGTTTTCTTTATGCCAATAAGCGTCGTTAAATCCTCTTGCATCCGCAATTTCGGAAAGAAGAACCTCTCTCGATCCTTCCCAAATTCCGTCGTCAAACACCTTAGTAAAGTTTCTAAGCATAGTTTGCGTAGCGGTATTTGCTCTGTTGTGGATTGCATACGCGTTTACTGAATCTTTGCTAATGCAATTTACTTCTTCTCCCCACCAAGAGCAGTTATTTTGAACGTTGTAACCGTATACTACCGTATTCTTTAACACTAATCTGCCGTTAGGACGAGCCATTATACCGAGAACGGACGACCTAGAGTTTACGGTATTAATTCTTTCAATATAACAGTTATCTATAACGGGCGCACCGTTAGTTACGTAACCGAAGACACCGTATCCGCCACCTTCATCTTGAGAAATAAAGCTTGCGTCTTCATAAATAACTGCAAGGTTTTTAATAGTTGCGTTTCCAAGAACAAGACCAACTAAACCACCGCTCACAAGCTTAAAGCGTAAGGTGTGTCCTCTACCGTCTAATATACCGTTAAAGCCGTTAGTCTTCTGATAATCGGTTTCTCTCGTTTGATTAAGCTTTAATTCGTCTGTCAACGAGCCTAAATCGTCTGCGACTATATAATATCCGTAAACGTTAGGCGCAACTGCAGGATAGGTTACAGCGTCAAATTCGCTTGCAACCGCCGTGTTGTCAAACAACGCTTTAAAGTCTGCAAGCTCGTTGATTATGCCCGCATAAACGTGCATATCAATCATATGCTTACTTCCGTCTGAAAGCACGATATACAATCTGCGAACACCGATTGCATTTGCCTTTAATTCCTCATCGGTGAGCTTTAATAACTCGTGATTTTTCCACTCGCCGTTTTCATAAACTGCGGTATCGTACGCGCCGTTTGCGAAAAGGTATGCAGAAGCTAAGGTTTCCTCACCAAATAAATCAGCTGAAACGAAAGCCTCTTCCGTTCTTGACGAATATTCAATAACTCTGTCTAAATATTTTTCTGCAGGGAATTCATAGCCGGGTACGAATACTGCGTAATAGGTTGCTTCACCGCTAACCGTCGGCAATTCGCTTAATTTTTCGCCATCTTTAGAAAGCGCCCAGCCGTCGTGTACGTAAGTGCAAGCTGCTGAGTCTGCCTTTTCTACTCTTCCTTCGTACGCAGGAACAGTTCCGTAAGCATTATTAGAAGTGTGTTCTACACCCTCAATTATCCACGAAATAGTATATATACGAGCCGTTTCTTCAAACTGCGCGTAAAGAGTTAAATTAGTAGTTACTAACGGTAAAGTCTCTAAAATCTCTCCGTCGGGGTAAATAGACCAACCGGCAAAAACGTAAGTTATCGACTCGGTAGGCTCTTTTTCAGGAGCTTCGCCTACGTATTCGGGCGATACGCCAAATGCTAAGCCAGAATCAGTTTTTAACTCAACCGACTCGTTCATCCATACGACCTCAAAGGTCATTTCTTCAGTTACTTCTTCAAAAATAGCGTAGTAAGTCACCTCGCCGGTTATAGGCGCAAATTCACTTACGACATCGCCTGTAAGGCTCGTTGCCCAACCAACAAAGGTAAAGTTGGTAGTTCCGTCTGCCTCTTTTGTAGGAATTTCTCCCTTATATTCAGGAGTTTCGCCATATTTAAGGACAAATTCTTGAGTTTCTCCCTCAATATTCCAAATTACGTCGTATGAACGGACGGTTTCTTGGAATACAGCGAAAAACGTCAAGTTTTTATCTACTGTAACGGTTGCGAGGTCAACGATTTCGCCACCCTCCTCTAATGCCCAACCGATAAATTCATAAGAAAACTCGCTTGTTGCCGTTTTGCTTGGGATTGCACCGCTATACGAAACGGTAGAGCCAATCGCAAGATTAGCTTCAAACAATACCTCTGCTTGATTTTTGAAAGTAACGGCAAATTTTTGCACGTCTTTTACCGTAACCTCACACTTTGCGCTAGCGTCACCGTTTTTAACAGTTATAGTTGCACTACCTACTCCCACCGTCTGAACCCTTCCGTCACTTACGGTTGCTACCGATTCGTTTGACGATGACCAGCTAACAATTGAACCCTCAGGTTCAACAGTCGCGGTAAGGGTAAAGGATTCGCCTATAACGACTTCTTTCACGCTTTCGCTAAGCGTTATCGTGCTTGGACTTTCTTTGTCAAAACAGCCAAAGCCAAACACTGTTGCCACGATAAGGAGCATTACTCCCAAAACACCTGTAAACAATCTTCTTTTCATCTTTTTCCTCCAAAAAAAATTATTGTTTTTATAAGTTTCATTTTATTATTTTAATTTTTTATTCTCATTAAATCTCTCTAAAAATCAACGATTTTACCTTTGATTTTAGATTCCATAGCCTTAAATACCGCTCTATGGCTGATTACCGAATCCTCAAGCGTAGCGCAAGATACCGACAGATTTGCTCCGTTTAGGTAA
>JAFQBR010000333.1 GCA_017399665.1 Clostridia bacterium
ATAAGAAGCGTCTGGCACAGGCAGAAAAGCGTATAGGGGAGCTTGACCGCCTGTTTATCAAAATCTACGAGGACAACGCCAAGGGCAATTTGAGCGACGATACCTATAATATAAGCCGTTTTTACGTTTTCACCCATTTTTAAAGAAAGGTAAACGCCTTCTTCAAAAGTTGCAACAATAGAAATATCTTGATCAATATTCTTTAAAATCAAACCCTGCTTAATTACTTCTACCATTTGGTTAGAAGTCAAAAGCTCGCCGTTTATTTCTAAACTTGCTAAACACCAGTTTTTTGCAGGATTTAGTAAATATCTTATACTATCTTCTTCACTAATAAATATGCTTTGATTTGTTGTTGAACTGCCCTCGCCTATAACGGTTAAATTAACGTTATAATAGCTATCCTCTTCCCAATGCGCGTACACAAATAAGGTGTTTGAGTTGTTGTAATGGTTCTTGTAATAGTAAAGCTTATCAACACCGGGATTTTCGCCCATATGATGAATATCATCCCAGCTAACGTAATAAACGCCGTCGCGCTCTGCAACTTTTTTACTTCCGTTACCATAGTCCAAATACCAACCCTTAAAGGTATATCCCGAACGTGTGGGCGCGTAAAGTACAAGCTCTTTTGTGGGACTAGCAAGCTCTTTAGCGTAGTTTTTGCTGTTATTTACACCGCCACCAAGGTCGTAATAGATGCAAACAGGTTGCATTGTGCTATCTTCGCAATATTCAAAATTAAACTTATAGTCAAGATTATAGCCTGAATTTGCCTGTATTGTATAAGTCGACGTAACGCTTTCGCCATTGGTTATTTCGTAAGAAACCGTCGGCAAAGACATATCTTTTTCAGAATAAACTGACCGATTTTTAGGTAAAAATGCTATTTCACCGCTTTGCTTATTGGTATAAATAACGTAATTTTTATTTGAAGATGCAAAGCTAAAATATTCCAAATCACGCCCTGTATTAAAAGCAATATCGTTGTTATCTGTGTCAAATTCTATCTCTTCACCAACAAGCCCGTGTGTAACGAAGAAATTATTAAGATAAGTATCGCTTTTTATACCGTTGCTATAATGAACTAATAGCTTATACTGACCGTATTCGGCATTGTTTTTAGAAATGTTAAAGCTTTTGTTAGCATTGTCGATAGTAACGTTAAAGCTTTTGGTTATGTTTTGACCGTCAAGATAGATTTCAACATCTTTCACCGTTGTATTTTTTGATGCTACGTAGGAATATTCTAAATTAACGTCCTTATAAAAGATATTTTTTTGCTTTGTTAAACCCTCTTTTGCCTCAAAATCGCCACAGTATTTACCTTTGACGTTTGTGGGATAAGAATAGCCTGACTCAATTTTATCGTAAAAATATATCTCTTTTTCCCTTTTCGGTTGGTATTTATAGCCTTGAACTGAACCTATGTTATTGTCTTCATAAAAGACCATAGATATTCCGTCCCTTCCGTTATTTTCCGTATAAGAGTTTAAAATAATCCACGCGCCCTTAAAAACAGTGGGGGTTGTTGCGCCGTCAAGATAATATTCTCTTTGGTAATTGTCATCCCAGCCGATTACTGAAACAGCGTGGCTTGAATTGATGTTTTTTTGATTAGGCTCTAAAGCAAAAACCCCGTTTTCTTC
>JAFQBR010000334.1 GCA_017399665.1 Clostridia bacterium
GCAGTCCGTCGCTACCGTTATTTTCACTTAACGAGCAAGTTGCCGTTGCGCACGCTATTTCCATGGCCTGCGTAATTGAATAATCGCAGTAAGCGCCGTATAAAATACCACCACAGTAAGCATCACCTGCCCCGGTTGTGCCTTTAATATAATCTTTTGGAAGATTAAAGCTCTTTAAACAGACGAATTCATCCTTTTCTACGTCGTAGCCAAAGCTTTCCTTGGGGGAATGAATAACAATCCACTTAGAAACGCCTAACGAACAAATTTTTTGTATTGCTTGCTTTACTGCGCTGGGTAAAAGCTCGCCATTTTCACTAGCCAAGTTGATTTCTGTAACAGATTGCGCTTCAAATTCGTTTATACAGCAAATATCAGTATATTTAAGCGCGCTTTTAATGACTGTTTTTGCTCTGTCGCTTTGTTCTGAAACAATATCGATAGAAGTAAGCATGCCCCTTTGCTTTGCCTTACAAAGCATTTTTGCGCCATGCGTACCATATTCGGGGTCGAAGCTATCTACCTTTTTCATAAGTAATAGATATTCTAAGTGAAAAATCTTTGCGTTAATATTATCCCAATTAACGTAGCTTTCGTCAAAAACGTCACTTGCGCCGGGGATAAAGAAAAAGGTTCTTTGCTTGGTATCACTTGCGTTCATAACCATTGTAATACTGCTTTCCCCTTCTACCGTTATGCCTGCTTGGTCAATATTTTTATACTTTGACAAGGTAGAAAGTAAATGCTTACCGTTATTGTCTGCGCCAACTATCGCGTAAACTTTAACGGGTAAATCACTATCTAACTTTGCTAAATCTAAAATAATGTTTCCAGAGCCACCAACGTGATGAGTTGTATTCCTTACGTTTACAAGTAAGCCTTGGTTTGGATAGGTATCAATTTGATAAAAAACGTCGGAAATAAGCGAGCCTGCTATTGCAATTCCCTGTTTTTGATTTTTCATATTACACCTTTAAGCTAAAAATTTCTATTGCCTTTTTAACGTCTTCCTTCATTGCGTCAATAGCAATAAGGGGTAAATCGTGATAAAATAAGGGTTTGCCTTCGGGTAGGTTTTCAATGTATTCTTTTACAGCTTTACCGCCTGCAAGCGCCATATAAGTATAATAATTTACCTTGCGAATGCCGTTTTTAATTGCAGTTTGGAATTCTTCCTTGGTAAGCCCTGAACCGCCGTGCATAACAAGGGGAACAGAAGTCTTTTCACTTATTCTTTTAATTCTATCTAAATCAAGCTTGGGCTTTTTTTGGTAAACGCCGTGCGCCGTTCCAAATGCGATTGCTAATGCGTCAACACCCGTTCTTTCAACAAAATCCTTTGCCACGTCTGGGTCAGTATAAACGTCATCTTCGCTGTTAAAATTGCTTAAGCTTTCCTGCTCTTTTGATCCGCCTACGCCAATATCTGAAGAAAAGATATGGCCTAGCTCTGCTTCAACGGTAACGCCAACGGAATGCGCTAGCTTACAAATAAGTGCCGTTTGCTTAACGTTTTCTTCGTAATCTGCGCTTGATGCGTCAAGCATAACCGAGGTAAAGCCTAACTTTATTGCCTTTAAGCAAGATTCTACGCTACTGCCGTGATCTAAATGTACGCACACGGGAACGCTAGCATTCTTTGCAAGATTTAACATTATAGGCGCAATTTCTTCCATGCTAACAAGGGGTGCATGCACTTCTGCCCAGTTAAAAACTATTCCCTGCCCCATTTCTTCAGCCGCTTTAATAACAGCAACTGCAGATTCATAGTTACAGGCGTTAAACGCGCCTACCGCATAGCCTTTTGCCCTTGCATCATTCATAAGTTCAGTAAGTGATACTAACATATTTTTGCGCTCCTTAAATTAAATCTATTTTATAGCCAAGGTAATTATTAAATGCTTCTTCAACAGCCTTTGCATAATTGCCCTTTGTTACAGCTACGTGGTGACGGTAGCCGTTTTTAGCCATATATTCAAGCATACCGTTAACGTTTTTCTTTTCAAAAACGCTGCCACAACCAAAGAATTCTTCAGGTAAAAGGTCTCCTGTGAGCGCGCCTTCGGTAATAAATGAACAAATTTCACCCTTTTCAGTCTTTAAACTACCAACAGTCATTTCGCCTGTTATAAATTTACCCTTGTTTATGCCTACGCCACTGCCTTCGCCGTATGATTTTTTAAACATAAGGTGCTCTTCAATCTTACCTTTACCCTGCATAAGAGAAGCGGGAGCAGGTCCGCAATGGAATAAAATAAGCTTATCTGGATGATTTTCGTAGTTATTGTTAACGTCAAGTAGCATTACGGGATAATTTGCTGCCAAACACATTGCGCGCATCATAACTGCGTTGGTTACGTCTAGCTCGCAACCTGCTGAAATACCGCGCTCGTTAAGTTCGCCTAAAATAAGGCAAGGTGCTATTCCGTAACGCTTTTGAAGCTCGTCCCAACATCTAATTGCAACAGACTGTAAATCTAATTCTTCAATAAGCTCGTCAATAGCTACGCCAAGTCTAGCAATATTTTCTAGCTTTTGAGGTGGATATTTGCCAAAATCAGAAATTTCAGAGTAAACCTTCTTTTTATTTTCTAATTTTGTAGCATCTGCATTATCCATAAGCGCAAACACGCGTGAAAGGTCTATCGTTTCTATATTAATGCGCTTGTTTTGGAAAGCTATTTCATCAAATCTAACAGTTTTAAATGCCGTTGTACGCGCACCAATTGCGCCAACGTTAAACTTTCTCATTCCGTTTACAACACGGCAAGTACCGGCAAATAAGCGTAAATCTTCCTTAAATTCTTCGCTGTAAGGATCTACGCAAAAACTCTTTGTTAAAGTGAACTTAACGTTCATTTGGCGAAGCACGTTACACATAGCAAGCTTACCGCACATAGAGTCGCGTCTGTGAGCGAAGTCCATTTTATCCATTTCGTCGGGGAAAGCGTGTACTAAAATGGGTACTTGAACGTCCTTAAATGCAACTGAAGCACCGTTTTCGTCGCCAAAGTTGGGTAAAGATAAAATAATACCGTCATATTTACCTTCGTTTTCTTTTAAAAATTGAGCATACGCTTTACCTTCACTAATCGTTTCAACTGCGCCGTAGCGAGTTAAACTTTCATCCATTATTATATAATCATATCCGTTTTCTTCTAACACCTTGCATAAAGCAACGCGTGCAGAAGCAATTAATTCGCCGGGGAAAAATCCACGGTTACCAAAATAAAGAGCAAAAGTTGTTTTTCTCATAAAATCCTCCCATTAGGTTTATATGCTTATAATAGCACTTTTTTTTGTGTGATTATAGTAATACATATCTTTAAAAATAGTAAAATCTTCCCAAAAAATAATATTATACTCTTGCAAGCAAGTAAAAAGTATGCTATACTTTAATTGAGGTGCGCTATATGCTTATAAATTTTAATATTTCAAAATTAAATGGACTTCTTGCCGATTTTTATACTCTTACAGGTATGACTATTAGCGTTTGGGATGCAAATTTTAATCAACTTTCTTACTATCCACTAGATATGCAACCCTTTTGCCGTGCAATAAAACAATCCAAAATAGGCAAAAAAAGGTGCTTTGACTGCGATAAAAATCTTTGCACAGAATGCGTTAAAACCAATAGCCCCGTTACACATTACTGCCACACGGGACTTATAGACACCGCGCTTCCCATTAAATTTAAGGACAACGTTTTGGGTTATATTATGTTTGGGCAGGTTTTAGAAGATGATAATAAAGAGTGCTCGCTTCGGTTAAAAAAACTTAGCAAAGAGCTTAACGTAGATTATAATCTTCTTATAGACGGATATTCTAAACTTAAAGTTTACGACAGAGAAAAAATCAATTCAGCCGGCAATATTTTATTAACAGCAACAAGAAATCTTTTGCTTTCTGATTACGTTGAAATCGGCTATAATACTTTAGCATCAAAAATAAACGACTATATTAGAAAAAACCTATCGGGCGACCTTTCTTTGCGCGCTATTTGCCTTGCAATAGGGCTTTCTAAAAACAAACTTTACGAGATTATGCACGAGCAATTTGGCTGTACTGTAGGCGAACAAATAGCAAAAATCCGCATTGACGAGGCAAAAAAGCTTCTTTCAACAACAGATTACCCCATAAGTGAAGTTAGCGCGTTGGTCGGTGTTGCAGATTATAACTACTTTACTAAATTTTTTAAACTGCACGTAGGCACTACCCCACTAAAATTTAGAAAGCAATTTCCATTTAATTTACATAGCTACGTATAAACAAAAACAAAAAGCACTTGAGCATTTTCAAGTGCTTTGTTTTATATTTTTAGCTTTGTGCTTATTATTGTTTCTAAGTTTCATATTTATTTTTTTAGCTTTGTGCTTATTCTTGTTTTTTCTAACGAAATCAAA
>JAFQBR010000335.1 GCA_017399665.1 Clostridia bacterium
AGTGCAGACAGTACACCCGTCACGCCTAAATTTGAAATGTTAGGCGCAGGCATTAGACTTGAAGACCCAACCGGTATTAGATTTGGCGCAAGAATTGATGGTGAAAGATACGGCGAGGTGATTTCTGGTGAAGATACTTTATTCGGTGCAATTATTATCCCCAAAGATATTTTAGGCGAAACGGAGATATCTTCTTCAAACGACCACGTTAAAGCTCTTAACGGAAAAACTTATCTAGATAGTATCAACAATTATTCAAGCGGTTTGGCTGGTAAGGTTGAAATTGATAAGAGTACGAAAGAGCCAACAGGCTACTACACCATAAGCTATTCAATGTCTAACGTAAAATACGGCAACTTAAACCGTGAATTCTTTGGACTTGTTTACATTAGAAGTGGTGAGGCAGGTAGCTACACTTACGAGTATGCAACTCTTGGTGACGTGACTACTAGAACGGTTGCCGACGTAGCAAAAGCTTATTACGATTTAGCATCAGATGACGAAATTTCTATTGTAGAAAGCTTTATCTATAAAGCAGAATATCTTGCAAACGATACCACTAGCGAAAATTATGAGCAATCAGAGGCAAGCGCAGAAAATTATATTGCAGCACAAAAGCAAGCCATTGATGAATTTAAAACATCTATTCCTACCGAAACTAATCAATCAGCTATAAATGCATCAATGGCTAAATATAATGCTCTTGGCGATTTTGCTAAAACGTTAGTAAAAACGGAAAAAGCAGAAATAGACGTTATGCAAGAATATCTTGACATTGTCAATATGAAAAATACGATTACCGAATTAAGCGAAAAAGAAAGTTATATAGAAAGTGATTATTATAAGATTTACGGCTTAAAAGCGTCTTACGCAGCATTATCCGAAGAAGACAAAGCTATCGTCGATAATTATGAAGAACTTTCTACCATTGAAGAAAAATTCCTTAATAATTATGACGTTGAAGTAGTGTTCGGCGCGACCGAGGAAGAGGGCGGTGTAAGCACAAATGGTCAAACCAATACACCAACTTTAAGCTATGGAATGGATAAAATTTATGGTAATACTATTCAGATAACAAACGTTGGCGGGGAACAGAGACTTTCTGCGGTGATTCAGAAAAATTACGATAATGCATACGATGGATATAATTTGTATTTTAATGTAATTACATCAAATTATGCTTACGCTCAATACTTTGACGGAGGTGATTGGTTTACTGATAATTCAGTTGTTTTAAATTCTAATACTTGGACGCAGTTTGATTATATTTCGTCAGTTATAAAAACTAATTATCAAAATGCAAGGCATATAGGTTTCAATATTATAAAGGATGGAAACTTTAAAATGTCAGCAGTATTTGCAATCAAAAATTCAGCTGTTGTTCAAATAAACGCTAAAATTACCGAGTTAAGTAATAAAGCAAAATTAGAGCCAAGCGATTATCACGCAATTTACGGTATTAAATCAAATTATGCATCATTAAATTCTGACAAACAGGCAAAAATTAATTATGCAACTTTACTTGAAATTGAAGCTGCTTTCTTAAAGAAGTATGACGTGCAGGTTGTATTTGGTGCAACTGAATCAGAAGCAGGCGTAAAAGGTGGCGCAGCAAGTACGAACCCAACGTTATCGTATAGTAAAGATGATATCTTTGGTAGCGTAGTTAAGTTTACTTCTAAAAATACTAATAAAACTTATGCTGTTAATATGGCAAACGCTGACGATACTTATTCTGACAATAATATATATTTCAATATTTTGAGCGAGGTGACTAATACATTAACTTATGTTAATAAACAAGGAGCTTGGGAAACCGCAAACTGTCCTTCTATAACGGCTAATGAGTGGACTTCATACAGTTTTGATAGTGCTGACTTATACAGAACCTATAATGGAGGTCGCCATATTGGACTAAATAGTTTGACTATCAGCAAGTCGTTTAGCATTTCCGCGGTATTTGCTATCCGTGCTAAATTTGAAGGTGATGGAACGGTTGTATTTGGTGATAAACTTGCAACGCAAGGTGTGACCGCTGAAAGTAGTAATACTTGGGGTGCAACTGAAACCATTAGCACAGTTTCAAATGGCACAGTAATTAGCGATACTTATACTTATGACGGAAGCTATGGAAACGTTATTAAAGTTGACGTTGAAAAAGGGACTAGTGGAAATACCACTAACTGGGCAGTTAAAATAAATTATCAAACAATTCTTGATACAATTAATGCAACAGGGGCAGAAAGTGTGACGGTAAATATTTGGGTTAGCAAAGATACTAGTATACTTTTTGGTGGTTATTCTAGTGGATATATAAATTTAAGCGGAACATCAAAAACTAGCCTAACGGCAGGTTGGAACGCTATAACCATAACCAAAGCTGACCTTGAAAATATTATTGCTAAAAAAGTATCAAATTTGTGTAATGACTGGGCGTCACTACCGCTAACCTTGCTCGTATCTGATTTCTATTTAAATTACGCACAATAATAGTTGTAAAGAAAAACTTAAAAAATCAAGCTTATTGCCGTGCTAAATTTATGCGGCAATAAGCTTGGATAAAAGTGTAAGCGAAAGCACTACACGTATATATCTTTACTTAAAATATAAGATTATATACGCG
>JAFQBR010000336.1 GCA_017399665.1 Clostridia bacterium
CGCACAGCATAACTTAACATTGGAACAGGACGAGGCTCTGAGTACATATAAACGCGAATACCGTTTGCAATAAGAACACCGGCTGCGGTCATAGCAAAGGTATGTGAATATCTACGAGTATCGTATGAAATAGCTACACCGCGAGCCATAGCCTTTTGACCTAAGCCAATGATATAATCAGCAAGACCTTTCGTTGCTCTTCTTATAGTATAAATATTCATCATATTTGTACCGTAACCGATAAAGCCTCTCATACCGCCCGTACCAAAGGCAAGCTCTGCCCCAAAACGGTATTCTATTTCTTTTTCGTCATTTTCTATTGATTTAAGTTCAGCCAAGCCTTCCGCACAAAGTAAAGGATTAGAAACCCAATTATCGTATAACATTTTGTAACTCATAAGATATTTCTCCCAACTGCAAACAAAATTAATTAGTTGTTTAATTTGTTTCTTATTATACTAACAGATAAAAAATTTGTCAAATTAAAAAAAGGGGGTTTTTATATTACAGAAAAAATTGCGACATCATTTTATATTGAAAAAAACTCGAATGCATTTTTATATAAAATCATATTTATCTCCTCTTTTGTAAATCCTCGGCTTAGCAACTTTTCGAATAAGCTTTGAGTAAACCCGTAATCTCCGTCTGTATAAACAGGTGCGTCACTACCGTAAAAGTCACTACCGATAGCTAGTCCCGCCACCCCAAATTCCTCTACGTATCTTTCTATATGCAAAAGTAAAGCTTGTTCGTAATTTTTTAGTTTATCCTTTACTCCACTTAAAAAGTGCCCTACCCCTATAAGCCCAATTATTCCGCCCTTTTGTAAAATAGTTTTTACTTGTTCTTTATCAATATTTCGCCTATGGGGATATACCCAATCAAATGCGGTATGTGAACATATTACCCTATCAGCATGTTCACATAAGGAATAAAAACTCTTTTTGTTTGCATGAGCGCAATCAACAACGCATCTTTTTTTATTTAATCCTTTTACAAAAACTTTTCCATATTCGGTTAAATTACCACTTTCGGCACAACCACCGCAAAAAATATTGGTATTATTCCAGCCTAACGAAATATATGTTGGATAGTAATTACAAAGTCTTTCACAAAGCTGATTAATTTTGATAACGCTTATCTTGCCCCCATCTAAAATGTAATCTTCAAAGCAGGCGTCCTCAAAGGCAACGGATAGTTTCTTTAGAGTAAAATCCTTAGCTATTTTTTCACAATTCTTCAGACTTCTTTTGCCACGGAATATTGCGTTTACGACACGATACCCACCATAACTGTTTTTTTTTGCAATTTCTAATTTCACACCTAAAGGCAATTCAGCCGTTGGTAAATCGCTGTGCAAATCAAATAATTTTATATCTTTCATAATATAAAGAATATGAAAACAAAAAAGCAAGTATACAAAAATAAAAAAAATACTTTGCATGCGACAAATATCGCACTTTGTTTACGTTTATTATTTGACATATTTTTATTTTTTTTGTAAACTATAATTTGATGTTATTTGATATAAAAACACCATAAAATATAAGTGAGGTGCACTACAATAAAAAAGTATTATCTTGTAAACGAAAGGGACGTTATTAACCAATTAAATACAGGCGTCGAAGGTTTAACCGAGCAAGAAGCCAGCGAAAGACTTGCAACAAACGGACCTAACAAACTTGTTGAAGCAAAAAAGACATCTATGATAAAGAGATTCTTCCTTCAACTAGTTAACCCTATGATTATAGTTCTGTTAATTGCTGCGCTTGTAAACTTTGCGACTGTTTTAATAGAACGACACCTTAACAATAATAATGAATCCTTTGCAGAATTTTTTATTATCGTTGGCGTAGTTTTACTTAACGCAATTCTTGGCGTAATACAAGAAGGTAAAGCAGAACAAGCGATTGAAGCCTTGAAACAAATGACTGCTTCTACATGTAAGGTTTTAAGAAACGGTAATCTTGTTGCCGTTAAAAATGATGATATCGTTGTTGGCGATATAGTTATTATAGAAGCTGGTGACAGCATTCCTGCGGACTGCCGTATTATTGAATGCGCATCTTTAAAGGTTGAAGAGGCTGCGTTAACGGGCGAAAGCGTACCCGTAAATAAACAAAGCGAAGTTATTACTTCGCAAAGCGGAGAAGTTGCTCTTGGTGATCGCGCTAACATGATTTATATGGGTTCTACCGCAGTTTACGGAAGAGCGAAAGCAGTTGTTACCGCAACCGGCATGCAAACCGAAATGGGTAAAATTGCAGACGTTCTTGCTAAAACCGAAGCAGAAGTTACGCCTTTACAGAAAAAACTTAATTCTCTTTCAAAAATTTTAAGTTTTCTTGTACTAGGTATAAGC
>JAFQBR010000337.1 GCA_017399665.1 Clostridia bacterium
AAAAGCAAGGTCGCGCGCATCCTTTCCTTGAGTTGCCGGGTGAATAATAATTCTTTCCCCACCCATAAGTCTTACCATCTCTGCGCTTTTTAAAACGTATCCAATAGATTTTTCTATCATTTCTGGATCTGGATTGGCAAAATTTATATAGTAAGGCGCGTGAACACTTATTTTTACATTATTTTCAGCAAAGGCTTTACCTATAGAAAGAGCTTTCTCTTCGCTCATTAAAACACCTCTACCGAATGAATATTCAAAGGCATCAAGTCCCAAATTTTTTACCCATACAGCGCTTTGCTCACTATTTTTTAGTCCTGCTTCAAAAAAAGCGTCTGAATTTCCGCTAGGTCCAAATAAAATCATCTTATCACCGCTAAATCTTTTCTAATTGCTTAATTAATAAGTCTACACTTGAAAACTTTTGTATTTCTCTTATAAATGAATGAAAATTAACCGTTAATTGCTTGCCATATAAATCACCGCTAAAGCCATCTATGTAGCACTCAATAAGATTGCATTCCACCCCAAACGTTGGGGCACTTCCTACGTTTGTTATGGCATTATACTCTTTGCCATCAATTTGTACGCTTGTTTTATAAACACCGAGTTTTGGTAAAAATTTTTCGGAAGAAAATTCAATGTTTGCCGTTGGAAATCCCAACTGCCTACCAACTTTTCTGCCTTCAACAACCTTACCCATAACAAAATATGAATATCCTAAAAGCTTGTTTGCTTTTTCTATATTTCCATCTTGTAAAAAATCTTTAATTGTAGAAGTAGAAATTTTTACTTCATTTTCATCAAGCAAAAAATCAACAACTTCAAGCTTTATCTTTCTCTCAGCACAAAATGCACTTAAAGTCTCAATATCACCTTTAGCATTTTTGCCAAATTTAAAATCTTTTCCGCAAATAAATGCCTCTATATGTCGATTATCGCATAGTTCGCGCAAGAACTCAAGCGGAGAAGTAGCAGCAAACTTCTTATCAAAATGAGCCACATAAACCTCATCTATCGCATACTTTTCAAGCACTTTTAACCGTTCGGGCAAGGTAAAAACTAGCCCTTTATTCTTTCCACTAATTATACCAAAATCGTTATCATAAGTTAGAAGCACGCTAGCAATGTTTAACTTTTTTTTAATATCTACAGCCTTGCTAATTAGTAGTTGATGCCCTAAATGCATACTGTCGAAACCGCCAAGGCAAATAACAACTGAATTATTCTTTTTTTCGTTAAAAGATGACACTATCATTATTATTTACCTCCTTAAAAGCTAACCTCTTACGTAAGGTCTAACGTACAGCTTCTTATCTTCAATTATACCAACGCCCCAAAACTCTTCTTCGCAAAAAACCGCATATTTATTGTGCGGTAAATCAAACTCATCGCGAAGCCCATTTAAAAGTCGCGTAGCTTTTACTTTATCGAGAACTAGTTTTGGATAATTAAGAGGCTCGTAGCTTGGAATTAGCATCGATACGGGATCACTAGATGCCAAAAAGTCATCAAGATGCACACAGTTATCTTTTGTAAAATATCCACTTACAGTCCTTTCAAGCGAGGTCATTGTAGCAACCGTTCCAAGTCCATAAGCAATATCTCTGCAAATTGAACGAATATACGTTCCTCCGCCACAGGCAATTTCAAATTTAAAAGAGGGGCTGTTATCTTCTATAAGTTTAATTGAAAAAATTTCAACTTCCTTTGGCGGAAGGTCAACTGAAACACCCTTTCTTGCAAGTTGATAACTTTTTTTTCCATCCACGCACTTAGCAGAAAAAACAGGTGGAATTTGCATAACTTTTCCACATAAGTTAGGCAATAGGTCGATTATCTCACTTTTTGAAGGAATTTTTTCACTTGTTTTTAAAACCGTTCCTTCTAAATCAAGTGTGTCTGTTTCGTATCCAAAAGTAAATTCTGCAATATATACTTTTGTTTTATCTAGCAAATGGTCAAAAAGCCTACTAGCTTGACCAACGCCTATTGGAAGTATGCCGCAAGCAAGTGGGTCAAGAGTGCCCATGTGCCCACACTTATAATCTATTTTCTTTTTTATCTTATTAAGACAATGAGCAGAGCTCATGCCTCTTGGTTTATAAATATTTAAAAATCCATTCATAATTAAAATAAATTGATATCTACTGCCCTTACAATTTTTTCAACCACTTCTTCATAAGGACCAGATACCACACAACCGCTAGCAAAAAAGTGACCACCACCGCCAAATTCACTAGCAACTAAATTGCAATTAACCTTGCCCTTGCTTCTAAAACTTACTCTATATAAATCCGGCTTAAATTCTAATAATGATGCTGCAATTTGCACACCGGCAATAGTTAACGGATAGTCAACAAAGCCTTCCGTTACCTCTTCAGTTAAATTATATTGCGCTAGGCTTTCCTTAGAAATAGTTATAATCGCAAGCGCATTATCTAAAGCAAAGCGCATCTTACTCATTACTTGAAGATATAAATCAGAGCGCGCCTTACTTTGATTTTTAAAGATATTGTTTGTAATATTTTGCATATCTGCGCCATATTCCAGCATTTTACTTGCAACCGATAAACACTCTGCGTTGGTTGAATTATGCATAAAATTGCCCGTATCGGTGATTGTACCAAGTAAAATAGCGTTAGCAATATCTTTTGTGAAATCAACGTCCATAGAAACAGCCAATTTATAAATCAAAATCGTATTTGCAGGCATGTTTTCCAAACATAAATCACGCGTGTAACGGGTATTTGAAAGATGATGATCTATACAATACCTTTTCTCGCAACTAGAATAGAGCCCCCAAGCCTGTCCAAATAAATGCTCAGCGGCAATATCTACTGCAATATGCGCATCATGCTTTTTATTGATTTCTTCTATCTTTTTAACCGATTTTGTCTGCGCTAAAAAAGAAAATTTTTTACCGAGATCGCCATCACAAACAATATCACACTCAACACCTTTTTGTTCTAAACAAAGTTTTAAAGCTAGTGCGCTACCAACGGTATCCCCATCTGGTCTTACGTGACAAAATATAAGTGCAGATTTTAAAGTTAAAAACTCATTTGCAAGTTGATCAATTGTTTTCATTATTATCGTTTTTGTGTATTTGATTTATAATTTGATCGATTTTTTCGCTATATTCTGCTCTTGTATCCATTAAAAATGTGAATTCAGGAACAGTTCTAATATGCATTCTTGAAGAAATTTCACGGCGAACAAAGCCTGCCGATGCTTTTATTGCTTCAAAAGTATCTTGCTTTCTAGCTTCATTCATGGAAAAAATACTTATATATACTTTTGCTTGCTTTAAATCAGCTGTTGTTTGCACAGAAGTTATAGAAAACATTTCAGTTAAGCGAACGTCCTTAACTTTTGTAGTTAAGATTTCATATATTTCCTTCTTGAATTCACTATTTAAGCGTTTTTCTCGTTTTTCTTTCATTATTTACCTCCAATATGTAAATAAATGCTTGTGTTTAAAAAAAAGGCAAAATAGTTTGCCTTTTTTTATATTATTTCGTTTCTTCAATAATATAGCTTTCGATAAAGTCGCCAACTTTAATATCGTTAAAGCCTTCAATAGAAATACCGCATTCGTATCCCTGATTTACTTCTTTTACTTCATCTTTAAAGCGTTTTAACTGTTTAACGTTACCTTCACAAATCATTACGTCGTTACGGTAAATACGAAGTTTTGCATTACGAACAACTTTACCGTCTGTAACGTAGCAACCTGCAACCGTGCCAACACCTGAAATCTTAAAGGTGTCACGAACTTCTGCCTTACCTGTGTAAACTTCGGTATATTTAGGCGTAAGCATACCCTTCATAGCCTTCTTAATATCGTCGATTGCGTCGTAAATAATTCTGTAAAGTTTAACGTCGATATGTGAACGTTCTGCCTGTACTTTAGCTTTTGAATCGGGACGAACGTTAAAGCCGATAATAATAGCGTTTGAAGATTCCGCCAGCGTTACGTCCGTTTCGTTAATAGCGCCAACTGCAGCGTGTAAAACGTTAACTTTAACTTCTTCGTTAGAAAGTTCGGTTAAAGACTGTCTTACAGCTTCTGCAGAGCCTTGAACGTCTGCTTTAATAATAAGATTTAAATTCTTAAGCTCGCCATCTGAAATCTTTGAGAATAAATCGTCAAGGGTAATCTTTTGTTGACGGCGAATCATTTCTTCTCTTTCTCTATTTTTTCTTTCTTGAGCAACAGATTTAGAAAGCTTTTCTTCTTCAACAGCAAAGATAGCGTCGCCTGCGTTAGGTACGTCTTCAAGACCTAATACAGAAACAGCTGTCGAAGGACCCGCTTCCTTAACAATATTACCCTTTTCGTTAATCATTGCTCTAATTCTACCAACAACTGTACCAGCAACTACGTTATCGCCTGTTCTAAGCGTACCGTTTTGAACAAGTACCGTTGCAAGAGGACCTTTGCCCTTATCAAGTTTTGCTTCAATAACCGTACCGCGAGCCTTTCTATCTGGGTTAGCCTTAAGTTCAGCCATTTCTGCAACTAGTAGTACTGATTCAAGTAACTTATCAATACCTAAACCAGTTTTAGCTGATACGGGAACCATCATGATATTGCCACCCCATTCTTCAACAAGGATTTCTTGTTCAGAAAGCTGTTGGCGAACCCTATCTAAATCAACGTGAGGCTTATCAATCTTGTTAGCTGCAATAATTATTGTAACGTTAGCAGCTCTTGCGTGGTTATCTGGACGTACATGCCCAGAAATCCCAACCGATGTCATTCCTTTTAATTTATCATCCAAACGAATCATTTTATTCCTCTTCTTCTACTTCTTCCCCTCGATCATGTTTTGTCACTTCGTCAATTTTCT
>JAFQBR010000338.1 GCA_017399665.1 Clostridia bacterium
AAAAATTGGGCTACCCACAAACAAGGCGGACGTTATATTTATTTGCTCCCCCAACAACCCTACAGGGGACGTTATAAGCTCAAAACGGTTAAAAAAATATGCTACGTATGCCAAAAATCATAACAGTTTGGTCGTTTTGGACGGTGCGTATGCCGATTTTAGTAGGCATTACGTTTGCCCATATCTTTTAAAAAATAGCCAAAACGTAATAGAAGTTCGCTCTTATTCAAAAAACCTTTGCTTTACAGGTTTAAGGCTAGGATATATGGTTATTAAAAAGGATAACCCAATTTACTTGCCATATAAAAGATATTTAAGCTTGCGCACGAACGGAGTTAACGTAATAATGCAAAGGACGGCAGTAAAGGCGTATTCTGCCATTAGTAAAAGGCAGGAGCAAAAGAAGATAGAGGAGTATAGGCAAAACGCAAAAGTTTTAAAAGAAGTTTTTAATGATGCTGGATTTTATTGTAAAGGTGGGGTAAATGCTCCATACCTACTTGTAAACGTAAAAGAAAACGGAGAACAGTTTTTTAAAAACTTGCTTAATTATTGCGCAGTAGTTGTTACCCCGGGTGAAGCTTTTAGGGCAACTAACTGTGTAAGGGTATCTTGTTTGGCAAATAAGGAAGATATTAAGGAAGGTGCAAAACGCCTAGCTGAATTTTTTAATATAATACAAAATAAAAAAGTGTGAATATAGCGTTAATCGCGCTATAGCCACACTTTTTGCTTGATCTATTAAATTTACTAGCCTTTTTTAATTAATTTTAATGCGAACTATCTTTTGCGCGCTTATTTGGCCGGGGTAGCTTAACATAACCTGACCGTTATAAATAATATCAATAATGTCGCCAACTGCTAAATCATTAAGAGATAGGTCGTTTTCATTTTCGTCTTTAATGGAAGTTTTTTCTGAAAGATTAACCCACATAATTCCGCTATTGTATTCGTCTTTTAAAATTTCAACTTCAATATGGCTGTTTATTGCGGTAATTTTTGCGCGCATTGTAAATCCGACGCTAGGCTCGTTGTTATTGCAAGCTGTGCAAAACAAGAAAGGCGCTACCAAAAACAGACAAAGTCTTTTTAATTTTTTATTCATAGTATTAACGGTGTCCTTTTACATTACTAGTATTTTTCCATTTGGTAAATTTATTCTATCAAAAACAAAAGCTCTTGTCAAAAATAATAACGGCGCTACTTGATTTTTATTAGACATTTTTTATTTTTTATGGTAGAATATAAATATAAAAAGTCGCTCTATAAGTCGATAAAACGCATTTTTAAGGGGAAGAGGCAATGATTATTTATTTTGATACCGAAACAACAGGGCTTGCGCCTGGTGGAATAATTCAGCTTTCTTACATAATGCAGGATAAAAATGGTGCAAGGGGTAAAAACTTTTACTTTTTTCAGCCTTACATTTCCCCCGATTCAACTGCCGTTCACGGTGTTACGGTGGAAAAATTGGCACAGCTATCGCAGGGCAAAATTTTTGAAGACTACATAGACGAAATAGAAGCGGACTTTAACAGCGCGGATTTAACTGTTGCGCATAATTTTCCTTTTGACTTTAAGTTTATGAGTGCGGAATTTGAACGTTGCTACAACACCTTTCACTTTAAAGAAAAGCTAGATACAATGCGTTATTTTACCCCCTTAGTTAGATTATTAAAGTCGTGTGGAAAGGGGTATAAGTACCCCAAGCTTTGTGAACTAGCAGAATTTTTTGAGGTTTACGACTACGACGCAAGTCGCTTAGCAATTAAATTATTTGGTAGCACGGGCATAAGGCACGATGCGCGCTTTGATATTGCGCAAACATACCTTTGTGTTTTAACGGCGCAAGAACGCTATGAGGAAGTGGATGAGCTTATAAAAAAATACCTGTAATTTTCAACTATTAAGCAAAAATAGTTGATAAAAGATAAAAAATTTGCTAAAATACATTAGCAAAATGAATATTGGGGTGTCGCCAAGCGGTAAGGCTACGGACTCTGACTCCGTCATCCGGGGGTTCAAATCCCTCCACCCCAGCCAAGAGAAACCTGTTGAACACCCAAGATGTTGTACGGTTTCTCTTTTTATATACAAGATATTGTGCTTTAGTAAAAATGAGTCGTTTTTAGTGTATTTCAAAAATACAGAAAGAAATGGGAATTAAGCGAAATATTTTGCATGCAAAAAAATATTTTTTTCTTTTGTGTGATTATTTTTAAATTCAATATTCAAATTTATAAATTCTTCGTAAAATAAAAAGGCCTGATGGTTTTTTTCATTAGGTCTTTCTTTGCTATTTACGTAATTATAATAAATCTCTATTTTATCATCGTAAAGGATAATTTTGTTTATTACATTTTTTATTAAAATTTTAGGCTCTTTTTTAATTGCCTTGTTAAAAAATTTTAATACGTCTTCTTTTTTTAGTTGCATTCGTTCTTGAGTTTGTTCTTTTATAATGTTTGTTTCAACTATTTTTAAATTATTTTCAAGTTCGTTAAGGCGTAATTTCGTGCTGTCTGTTACAATGCCGTTTTCAATGGCTGTAATAATATTGGCAATACCTTTTTTTATTTGTTCCTGTTCTTTTTTTAATATAATAATTTTAGAACAATCATTACGTTGCAAGGCGTTTCTTTCTAGTATTTTATCAGCGATAATATTAAGTGTTTTTTTATCTTCAAAAAGTTTTAGCGTGGCATCTAAAACTAGATTTTCTAAAAGATCTTTTCTAATTGTTTTCTTTTTGCAATTATTGTTTATTTTCCTATTAGAACATTTGTAATACCGCATAACTTTACCAGTTTTACTCGTGCCAGATTCAGAAGAAATTATATTTCCGCAGTAACCACAGATAAGTTTGTCTTTAAGTAAATAACAAACGTCTTTTAAATGTTTTCCGTATTGATTTGCAGTCATTTTTTTCTTCACATTATCAAATAGTTCATTAGATATTAGTTGTGGGTAAATATTATAGAACAGTTCACCGTTATGTTCAACAATACCCGTATATTTTTTATTTTGCAACATTTTATTAAGGGTGCTTTTTCTAAATGGTTTTCCTCTGTGAAAAATTCCTTCTGCGGTTAGCCTATCAATAATTTCCGTTATACATTTACCAGATTCATATTCTTGAAAAATTCGTTTAGCGATAGGAGCTTGGGCCTCATCAATAAGGATTTTTTTATTTTCAACCTTATAACCAAATAATAAAAACCCGCCAGTATAATTGCCTTTTATTCGACTTTCGCGCATTCCACGCAAAACTTTTTGGCTTAGTTCAGCAGAGTAGTATTCAGCCATGCCTTCTAAGAGTGATTCTAGAATAATACCTTCCGGTGAGTCTGGGATATTTTCTTTAGCAGAAACAAGCTTAATTCCGTTATCTCTTAACGTTTTCCTATGCATTGCCATTTCGTATTTATTACGTGAGAAGCGGTCAAGTTTATAAACAAGTACTATGTCCCATGCTTGAGTTGAACAATCTTTAAGCATTTTTTGAAATGCCGTTCTATTGTCATTAGTGCCGGTCATAGCTCTATCGATATATGTATCTACTATAAGTATATCGTGGCGTTTAGCATACTCCGTGCATTCGCGAACTTGTCCTTCAATAGATTGTTCAGTTTGTCGCTCGCTTGAATAAC
>JAFQBR010000339.1 GCA_017399665.1 Clostridia bacterium
CTTAACTGAAGCAGTAAGAGTGTATTCACTATCTTTTTCTATACTAACTTTAGTTCTGCTAACACCAAGAATTGGCACCTCGTTTGAGCGAAGAACTTCTACAGTACAACTATCCGAAACACCGTTTACAGTAGCAGTAATAGTTACAATGCCAGAACTTAAACCTTTTACTACACCGTTATTTACTGTAGCAATAGATTTATCAGAACTATTCCAAACAACCATACCAGTGGCGTTTTCCGTTGTAACCGTTAGGGTTATTTCTTCTAAAACACCAAGCACTTCAGATTCCTGCTGAATATTTATGACAACAGGGGCTAACACCTCTGACTGCTGAGGCTCTTCTTCAAAGCAACCTACAAAACAAACACATGCAATCATTGCCAAGACAGTAAGTATATAAATGAGTAATTTTTTATTTTTCATTTTATTAACTCCTTTTTCCTTGCCTCTTCTTAAATAACGCCCCAAGCTTCGTAAACACCGCTAAGGCTTTGATATTCACTAATATTGGTTACATTAAGCTCGGTTGCATCTACGTAAAACTGACGACGCATTTCTTTTAGCGTTTCAGCAGACATAGAACCTGTGTGTAAAGTACACATTACGTAACGTGGGAATAATGATTCTAAAGTAATATGAGAACGTAATTGATTATATAAAATAGGATCTTTGGTTTTATATTTTTCAATAGACGCATGCGCTTCATCAATTAATTCTAACCAATGTTCTACTAGGCGTTGTGGCCAAAATCTTGACTGTGCAATAGGATCACGAATATATCCTGTTAATTCATTATGATATTCTGTTTGAAGATAATTTAGATATGCCTCTACTTCATTAAAGAATTGACGCATAGGCTTTTCTGCATCTCTAAAATAATACTTGAAATACCTATCTAAAACGTCACCATAATTTGCGTTTACATCAAATAGCATCTTAGAATCTATATATGCCTTTAAGTTCATAAATCCCGTATAGTTGGAAACGTTTTCCTGACCTTGACAGAACATATAATTAGCACCTACCGTTTTACCAAAACGGTAATTTTCTATTTGTGGGCTCCAAGTATTATACGGATATAAATATTCAGCGTAGTTTGCTTGGTATAACCATAATAAAATAGTATCGGTAAGAGCTGTCCATGCGCGCATATTTTCTGCATAAACTTCATTTACTTCATCATAAAAAGAGTAATAATATCTGGTTTCAATAGATGCAATAAATACCGCTACGTTATCATTACATTTTAATCCGTTAATAGGTTCGTATTCTCCTTTAGCATTTTTTCTAACTGGAGGAGCTTCGGACCAATGGTATGCAAAAAAGCAAAGTTTCATTTCCCTTTTTTCTTCGCCAGTTTGCTCTGCAAGCTCAATCAACTTTTTATCTAATTTTTCTGCTAAATCGTTACAGAACATAATTAACGCTGCAGAATAAACGCCGTATTCTTCTACAACCTTTAAGCAGGCATCACATTTGCAGTAAGCGTTTACGTCTTGTTGAGTAAATGAAATAACAGTTTTATCAGGATCAGCTAAAACTTCTTCCATCATCTTAACAAGTACCGCCTCTTGCATTTTCTCA
>JAFQBR010000340.1 GCA_017399665.1 Clostridia bacterium
ACCGTATTATTCAATAAGTTCACAGCACTTAATGTTGGCGACGTATTCCAGTACGAAAAGGGAACGGACGGATATTGGTATGACAATGACGGCAATAAGGTTGAAGGCATAATTGGCAAGTTCTGTGATTATACCTTAAATCAGGTACAAAACGAATTTGACGATATTATTAAAGACTTCACGTTAGGCGAAGTAATTGTTCATAGTGGTAATTCAAACATCCTAACATTACTTGAAGACGTTAAGATTGAGGACCTTGAAATAGCTATTGAAAACATGTACGTAGGCGAAATCATGGGTTACAGCTACTATATGGACGGAGCAACACCCGTTTGGTATAAAGATGCTGATAACGATCAAAACTGTGACGCAGGCGAAGATGAAATCGATACTATGATAGAAGTAATTGCTGGTTACAAGGTATCTGAACTTTCAGACAGCACGTTCAGCGGTAGCTTAATTAATAGCATCTCTGCAAAACTAACGCTTAAAGATTTAGGTATCAAGAGAAGCGACTCAACAATCTTCCAAGTATTTGCAACGGACGAAGAATTTGAATCACTAACTATCGATACCTTACCTGATGCTCTAGCTAGCAAGTTTAGCGGTGACATGAAGCTATCAATGTTACAGACGATCGGAATGTACACCTTTGATGACGGAGCAAAAGATATGATTGTTAAGTTAACAGGTAAAGCTTGGGAAAACATTACCGTTAACCATTGCTTCGAATCAGTATTCGGTCTTGGTGCAGATTCACCCGTTTCAACACTTGAAAAGCTTGGAATGTACACCTTCACAGCTACTCAGAAGACTGCAATAGTTGCACTTTACAACTCAACCAAAGCCGACGACGCTCCTGTAAGAACTTGGGAATCATTAACAGTTTCAGAATTCTTGAATACAGTTATGAGTAAAGTCCCCGGTTCTGGTAGCGGTACCTAAAAAAATTAATACTGTTACAAAACAGTTGACAAAATTAACTTAAAATGGTATACTTGCCTTTGGCGTGTGTGAAAAACGCCAAGGGCAGGGAATAACCTGACCAAAATAGCTACGGGAAACCGTTGTTATAAGCTTAAAAGGCAAACCTTGCTTGCGAGGAATGTAAAACGATGAAAACGCAAGCCGATTAAGACCAGGAGGTAAAAAAATCATGACGAAGTACGAAATGCTTTACATTATCTCAACAAAAGTTGAAGATGAAGCGAAAGATGCAATCATTGCAAAATTCGAAGGTATTGTAACAGCAGCAGGCGGTACAGTTGTTAGCACAGATAAGTGGGGTGTTAGAAAGCTCGCTTACGCTATCAACTATCAAACTGAAGGCTACTACGTTCTTATGACATTCGAATGTGACCCCAGCATTATCGCGGAAATTACCCGTGTTGCAGGTATCACCGAAGGTATGTTAAGACAAATGGTAACTAAAGTTGCTTAATTTTAAGTTACACATCCAAAAAGAAAAATCTACAGAGGAATAAAGATGAACAAAGTATATCTTATCGGAAATTTAACACGCGATCCCGAACTAAGTGAAACCCCTAACGGAATTGCTCTTTGCCGTTTTTCAATTGCCGTAAACCGCAACTATTCAAGTAGCGACGGCGAACGTCAAACAGATTTCTTTAATATTACTGTTTGGAGAACGCAGGCAGAAAATTGTGGCAGATACCTTAAAAAAGGTAGCAAAGTAGCAGTTGTAGGCAGCTTACAAAACCGCACTTACGAAGATAAGGACGGCAACAAGCGCACAGTTACGGATATCGTAGCAAACGAAGTGGAATTTCTATCCTCAAAAGGATCAGGAGACGGCCAAGAAGAAGAAATTCGTCCCATGGCAAGATCTGGCAAAAAGCCCGAGCTTGAAGTTATGGCAGACGACGACCAATTACCCTTCTGATTTAACAAACCTTCGCTTTGCTTTTTCCTCGCTTTAGCTATGATTTTAGGCGGGGTAGGGTGTTTTTGCGCCAAAAAGCAGGCAAAAGCGCACCATTTTGGTGCGGTGTAAACCCAATGGGTTAAAATTCAAATATCATAAGGAGAAATAAAAATGGAAGAAAATACTGTTAACACAGCTGCTCCTGCTACGGAAGCTCCTGCTGCCGCAGCACCTGCAAAAAAATCTTTTAAAAGAGTTAGCAAGAAAAAAGTATGTCAATTCTGTATCGAAAAAGCAACAGCTATCGATTATAAAGAAGTTGGCAAACTTAAAAAATACGTTACAGAAAAGGGTAAAATGCTCCCCAGACGTATGACAGGCGTATGCGCAAAGCACCAAAGAATGCTTGCAGAAGCTGTTAAAAGAGCAAGAATCGTTGCACTTCTTCCCTTCAAGGGCGAATAATTTGCAACTGCAATAAAAAAACAACGCGTTACTTAAAGTAGCGCGTTTTTTTGTTTTGGCTCTGTCACAACAAAGGGTTGATAAAAGAAGTTTTATATACTTCGTAATAGTTTGTTATTTGCAAATTTTTACAATTCCAACGTACGGCAAGTACGCTCTTTTACAAAAATTTACAAATGCTTGACATCTCTTACTCGCATCTAAAAACTTCTTTTGGTTTTTATCTAAAGTAATTTTATCCCTTTAAAAAAATCAACCATTGTTTGTGACATCGCCTTTTTATATTAAAAATTAAGTAATTTATAATGATTATCTAAAGGTTAGTTAACCGCCTTATAGCCCTACTTTTAAATATCTTTTCACTTTTGTTTTGTTATTTTTGTGGCGATTTTTTAATAAAAACAGGTAAAAAATGTCCTTCTTGAGATTGTTTTTACTATTTTTACATTAAATTTTGTTAAAAAGTGCCCATATAAGTCGATTATCGACATTTAAAAGGAAAACTCAAATATCAAAATATAAGGAATTTTCAAGTTGAATATTTGTTTTGTCTTTTGATGTTGTTTTTTACAAAAAGATAGGACAAAACTCAAACGTTTACTCTTAAAGAGTAAAAAATGCAAAAAGGAGAAAGTTAAATTAAGTTTGGGCTTGACTTTAAGGGCTTTATAGTATATAATAAAAATTAAGTTATTTATATAATAGGGTAGTTTTGAGAAAAAAGCCCTAAAAAACAGTAAAAAAATAGTAAAAATTAGCAAAAATCACTTTTTATGTAGGAGATAAAAGATGAGAAAGAGCGCAGAAGTTTTAACAAGAGAAAAGGTTCTTAGTTTGGCGTTAGAAACAAAGCAAGCGTTAATTGCAGAATGGACAAAGTGCGGCGAGAAGTTTACAGATAAAAACTATTATACCGCAGAAGGTCTTCACCCTCAAGCGGTAGGTCTTGCATCCTTACTGCTAATGTCTATTGTTTTTGGCGAAGAAAAGAAGGTTTTTCCCGAAAGCGAAAAGGCAGAAAACAACAGAAGACTTTGCAAAATGCTTACCGATATGGTAGACACTGTTGAGCGCGAAGGTTATTCTATTTCTCCATATAAATCAGCAGAAGCAACCAAAGATTTGTTTGGTACTTTTGGTTATACGGATATTGCAACTTGGGTATTTTCTACCGGCGTGCTTGCTCGCTATGCAAGCAGAAAGGGCTCGCTTACTTTAGATAAGGGGCTTGAAGAAAGACTTTTAGTTACAACTGCAAAATCTTTAAAGGCTATAATTGAAGGTCAAAGGGAAGATGGCTCTTGGGGCTTTAGACTTGACGGCGAAAGTGCCAGATCATTATTCTTTACTTACGGCGTAAGCGCTGCCGTTAACGATTTCTATAACTACGTAATGGGTAACATTGAACAGGTAGAAAAGGAAAATGAAACGGAGCTTTTAGGGGATGCAAAGGATAACAAGCTTATTGCATACTTAAACGGCGAGGGCGGTTTTGAAGACGTTGAAAAGGTAATGGATGAGGTTAAGGCTAAAATGCAAAGCTACCTTATTAAGGAATGCTTACCTCTTCTTCCCAAGGTTGCGTCATGCGCAAAGCTTACCGAAGAGGAAAACGCTATTTTAGGCGTTGGTAAGCAATCTACTGCAGAATTTGACCTTAACTACGTTAACCTTTACTATGCTTATTATCTAATCGATATGTTTATCGGTACGGAGTCAGATAAGCGCTATAAAGAAATCGTTTCAAATCCCGAAGAATTTGAAGAACTTAAAAATTACTACGGTGTAAATTCCGCGCGCGAAGAACAACGTTTTTCTATTGAAGATAACTATTATTTCTTCAAAGAAAACGGCGGAGAAAACGCAATTAGTCTTTGCGAAGATTATATAGAACAGGCAATTCACGCAACAAGAACTAACTTCTTAAACGCAACAAGAACGGGCTTTGAGTTTTGGGATGGAACAAACTCTGAATTAGACGTTGAGTTTATTATGCCAGATGATGCAAAGGAGGCTTACACGGTAAGACAGCTTGTTAAGCGCGCTAACGTAAGCTTAAAAGAGCCCATCTTAGTTCCTATGGCACTACGTGTTAACATTCAATATTGCTACTATATCTCTAAGCAGATGGATAAGGTGGTAGACGATTTATTCGATACCATTGCAAACGATAGATACATGGGCGAATCAAACGGCGAGTGCATTCACGGGCTTTGGGATAACTTAAGTTACAACCTACTTATCACCGAACGCGCTATTGAAGCAATGATTGACGCATACGACTACGTTTGTATGTTTGAAAAGGAAGAAGGCGCAAAAGCAGAAGGACAAAGCGTTGGAGTTATTGACGAATGCGTTGCAAAAATGATTGATGCCCGCGTTGAAAAGGCAATGAAAAACTGCTTAAGCTCTGAAGCTGTTGCAAAGCTTGTTGAAAAAGAGGTTGAAAAACGTCTTGCTAACGTTAAGGTTGAAGCAAAGAGCGCAAAAGCAACAGCCAGCGCACCTGCTGAAATTACCGATAAGCAAATTATTGAAAAAATACAGTATATTACAGACGCTTTAGAATACGGCGTTCCCAGATGCGAGGGCGAAGACGTTAGCGAGGGCGAGGTTTTGGCTCACGAAATGATTAATCTATTTAACGCAATGCAAAAGGGCGCGTGGAGAACGGCTATTGCAAAACAGCGCTTCCTTGCTAAAACTGAAGGTAGCGACGGCGACGAGCTATTTAGCATAGAAGAACGCAAGTTCCGCGAATATAGCGAAAACGCAGTTAATATGGTTAAAGCATTTGAAACACGCTTCCCCAACTTATTCGGGGCAATAGTAAACGACGTTTCAAGAAACGACGAAAAATACTTAATAGATTTATACAATGCGCTAAAAAGCGTAAACAAGTAATAATTGGGAGATAGGTTATGACTGCTTGTTATACATTCTATTCATACAAGGGCGGTTCAGGTAGAACGACCACCTTGCTTAACACAACAAAACACCTTATTGAAGAACTTGGCGCATCGCCTGAAAAGCCAATGCTACTTGTTGATGCCGATCTTGAAAGTGCAGGTCTTACCTACTTTTTTGATTGCCAAGATAAATTTACCGATATGTTTAACGGAAGCATACATACATGTAAGCTTCTTAACTCTTACGATATAGTTTTAGATAAGCGTGGGGCAGAAACTGTTTTTGGTAAGGGTGGCGGTTTAAAAAAGAGTTTAGCACCCATTATAAGAGTGCTAGCACCGCACTTTAAGGATGCAAATCTTCCAGCTCTTTTAGGGGATTTAAACCTTTCTTCAATAGAATGCGATATTTTACAAAAGATTGCAGACGTATGTAGCAGTTATTTTGAAAATCCACTTTCCGTTGACGAGGATAATTTACTTGTTTTAGAAAAATACAGTAAAGCGCTTAATTCGCTTATTTCTGCGCTTTCGCAAATCGAAAAGGATGGCGCTTTATCAAAAGAGCAAAAAATTGCTTTAAAGGAAGAAAAAATTACCGAGTTTTTACCTGCATATAAGTTCGCAGACGTATCTCACTTTTTCGGCAAAGAATACGGAACGGTTAAGTTTTTAGGTGTAGACGTATCTTATAGCGGTGAACAGCTTGTTGCAAACACCTCTATTGCGGCAATCAAAAAGCTAATAGTAACCTGCAATAAAAACAACTATTGCGCGCTTTTATTCGATAGTGGTGCAGGCGTACAAAGCTCTGCTAACGCACTTCATAAAACGTCGGATGCTATCGTTTGCTGTATGCGCCCATCTCAACAGTTTATAAGCGGTACAAGATTACAACTTGTAACGTACGAGCAGTTGCTTATTGAAAAGCAAGAGCTTAAGGATGGAAAGGATAAGAAGATTGTTCTTATAGTTCCCACCGCAGTTCCCGATTTAAGCGCAGAAACAGCAAAGCTTGAAGAAGCAAGCTTTACAGATATTCAAAAGATAGCAACCGATTTTGCTCACGTTGTAGACGGATATTTTTGTATGCCAGAAAACAGCGTTCACGAGGTATCGCTATTTAAATGGCGCGAGCAAATTTTGGGTGTAAAAGATGCCCATGAATTAAGCGCAGACGTTCGCGCGATTTCAGATCGCTACGCTAGCGAAAACACAATGCCTGAAGATGCTAAAAAGGCATACGCAATATACAAAGAGCTTGCTAAAAAGCTTATACAAAACACCTAAAAACACTTAAAAAATACAACGAAAGAAGTAGTAACGGCAGATTATGTATAATAAACTTATTAGAGAAGGCCTTATAAACAGTTCTGTTGCAGAGGTGCTGTTTGGCGACGAATTTAATAGAGAAATAGCGTTAATGAGCGATATTCTACCCAAAACGGTGCACGAGGTGTGCCTGTTTTACTCTACCTTAGTGCAGGCTTACGTAATAGGGGTTGCGCACAAAAAGGGTGTTACGGTAACCGAGCTTGAAGAATACGGCCACGTTTCAGAAATGCTTACCTATCTTTGGTCGCCCGAAAAAAAGGCAGATATCGATAAAGGGGAAACTATTTTCTCTTTTATTACAGACTGTTCGCTAGTAGGTGGCGGTGAGCTTGTAAGTGAAAGCGCAACAGCCTTAATTGGCGAGCTTTGTGATGCTTACAAAAAGATTACCGCAAGAAAAAGAATAGTAAATTCGCCTGTAAGCGGAGCTAAGTTTATTGAATTTATAAAAGCGTTACCACTTCTTCGCCAATGCGAAATAGACGTTAAAAACAACAAACTTACCATAGATAACGGCAAATACCGCATAGAATGCAACTGTTCGCCATATTTTGTATTCATAGAATACAACGAAGAAACGGGCGGGGAAAGAATTATTAGTGAAATAACCGAAAACTGCTATCTGTTCACCTCTTCAGAGCGTGGCGAGCGCGACGGCGAACTTTTATTTAACTATTCAAAGCTTAACAGCAGTAATAAGGAAGGGCTTAAAAAGCGCATTTGCAGAAAGGTTAGCGATAACGAAAATTTAATTCTTATTTGCAAGGCTATCGGTATAGAAACTCAATGGTACGAGGATTCTTACTGGTGTGATTTTGCATTTATCAAAAAGTTAGCAGATGCAACTAACGAAAGCTTGCTTACATCTCTTGATTTAGATTCTCCTCAACGCGCGACCTCAGATATTAGAAACACTCTTAACCTGTTATTTAAGGGCACTTCTTTAGAAAACGTTGTACCAAAGGATAAAAGCATTTACCCATCACAGTTAAAAATGTTCATATACGAGCTTTTTATAACTCAAGGTGTGTTTAAAAGTATATACAGTTTAATGCACGCAGGCGAAGGCTCTGCAACAACTGTTTATACCGAAAAGCTTTTCCGCGTTATTATGGAAACCTTCCATAAGGAAGAAAATCTTGCTAAAGAGGAATGCGAAAGGGCTATTGAAGATTGTAAGGCTAAAATAGAAGAGCATCTTGAAAAGCTAAAAAAGATTGTTACAAGGGATACCCAAGCTTATAGAGCAAGGGCAAGCGAAATTAGGGCAGAGCAAAGAACAATTTGTATTTTACATACGGCAGGTATTAAAAACGATAAAATCGTTGCAGATGCAGAAGAACTTCTTTCAATAGACGACTTTTACGATATGTTTGTAAATCCCGAAACCTCTATTAACGAAGTTTTAGGTAATTTGCTTTCGCTTTTATGCTGTTTTTACGGCGCAATTTTACAAAATAATAAAGAGTTTAACAGCACTAAATATTATCAGGACGTTTACCGTTTAAGAAAGGAATATAACGCAGAAAAAAGCGTAGAATATTTATTTGACGCCTTTAGTGAAATTGTTGAAAAATCTCAAGGTAACGAGGTTATAGATAAGCTTATTGGCAGAGAAAGCATTTGCGACGTAAACAAGCTTATTGGCTTTAAGGATAAAATTCTTGCTTTAAAAAGAGAGGATGAAGAGGGTTTTTACGCATCAAAGAGCGCAATCTCTTTATCCAACGGCCCGGGTATGTTTATAAGCTATTGCAGAGATGATAATACTGAAGACAACCCCAAGATTTCGCGCGTGGCAGATTACTTTAAAAGTAAGGGCATCAACGTATTTTTTGATACTTCTTCTATCGACTCTGGCGACGATTGGAAAAAACGCGTTCGCTCTTGTATAAGAGATAAAAATACAGTTATGGTGCTAATGTTTGTTAGTAAAGCTTCTATTTTGCGCCCAAGTGTGGAATTTGAGCTTGCGATTGCTAACGACGAAGCAAAGAAGAGATTTGATAGCGACGCTGAAAAGCGCGAGCATTTCCTTTTAACTGTAAACCTAGAAGAAGAAAATATAGAAAAGTTTATCTATGATATGTGGACGGATGAAAGATATATGGAATTTGAACACAGAATAGATAAATTTAAAGAAATTATATCGCATAAGACCTTTAGAAGAATTAACGAACTTGATAAAATTTGGGAAAACTTCCAAAGAAACGCAAGCGAAAGCGCAAAAGTCGGTCAAGACTTTGTTAGCGACGGCACAGTTTTAACCGAAGGTCAAAACGATCAGGTATATTTACAAATTGCAAACTTCTTGGCATTTTTAAAGTATGGCAACAACTACGAATGGCAAGAGCTTGATGCAATAGACGAATACTTTAACAAGGATAAGGGAGATACCTCTTACTGCGTATTTCCAATGGTTGCCTCTGTTCGCGAAACGCGAATTAAAAGGGATAACATAACGGTTATTGGGCACGAAATTATCCGCGGTAAGGGCAGAGCAAACAGGGGCGCTAATTACATTTTATCTTCTAAAAAGCTTTCTGTTGAAGAATATTATTGCGTTCCCAACTATAAAACGGTTGGCGAAAACTGTTCTTGGATGGTAGAGCCATTGCTTATCAGTCACGAAAAATTCGTTCATAAGGATGAAGAATAACTAATATGGGAAAGGTACAAATTAAGGACGGAAAAATTAATTTTTGTTGCCGTATGAACGAATGTCAGCATAGCTGTTGCGGACCGTTCAGCGGTATTACAAGCGAGCTTGGCAGTATAGATAACCGCCCTTTTGAAGAAATCGTTTTAACAAAAGAAGACTACGAACGCTTTTATCAAGCAGGGCTTTTACACTTTGTAGAAAAGGGCTTTTCGGAAGGTACAGGCAAAAGCTATTATAAAATGGCTTTAGAAAAAGATGGTACTTGCAAGGCGTTTGTAGACGGAAGATGTACTATAAATAACGAAAAGCCAACACTATGCAAGGCTTTTCCTTTTTACTTCGATATGTTCTCTGGACTATGCGCTATTGAATGCGAAGGCTTTTCGGAAGAATATTGGAGTGATTTAAGTAATTATGAGGGCTGTTTTGAGGCGGCGCAAAAAATGTATGAATTCTGGATTGACTTCTACTCGAAAAAAAATAAATAAAACCGACCATCAAAAAACGCCTATTGCAACCGCGCTTAAAAGCGAATGCGCGCTTTCGGCTATCCCGCTAGACGTGCCGGGGCATAAAGGTAATATTGCAGAGCTTAAAAACTTTTACGGCGAAGAGCTTTTGAAGTTAGATAAAAACTCTCGCCCCTCAATAGATAACCTTTGTCAGCCAACAGGCGTTATTAAAGAGGCTGAAGAGCTGGTGGCGGATGCCTTTGGAGCAGAAAACGCCTTTTTTATGGTTAACGGCACGACTTCTACCGTGCAAGTAATGGTAATGAGCGCGGTTAACCCGGGCGAAAAAATTATTATGCCCCGAAACGTGCACGTTAGCGTTATTAACGCAGTAATTTTGGCTGGAGGCATTCCCGTTTACGTTGACCCAGACGTGCATGAAAAATACGGTATTCCGCTTGGCATGAAGATTAAGGACGTTAAAAATGCCATAGCGCAAAATAGGGAAGCTACCGCAATTTTGGTCAATAATCCCACCTATTACGGCGTTTGCTCTGACCTTAAACAAATAGTAGAACTAGCGCATCAAAACAATATGAAGGTGCTTGTAGACGAGGCGCACGGAACGCATTTTTACTTTGGCGAAAACATGCCGATTTCCGCAATGCAGGCAGGGGCGGACTTTTCTGCCGTAAGCATGCATAAAACGGGTGGCTCGCTAACTCAAACCTCATTCTTGCTTACAAATAACGGGGTAGACGTTGATTACGTAAGAAAAATTATTAACCTTACCATGACGACTAGCGCATCATACTTACTTCTTTCTTCGCTAGATATTGCGCGCAAAAACCTAGTGCTTTGCGGTAAAGAAATTTTTGCAAGGCTTTGCGGTTGGGTAAGTGAAAGCATAGATAAAATTAATCAAATTAACGGGCTTGAAGTCCTTTCAAGCAGTAATATGTTAAACGGAGATTCCGTTTACGCCTTTGACCCAACAAAGCTTGCAGTTAATACCTCCGGTATTGGGCTTGCAGGTATAGAGGTTTACAATATTCTTCGCGAAAAATACAATATCCAGCTTGAATTTGGTGATATAAGCAACATTTTGGCGCTACCTGCTGTGGGTGATGACAAAAACTACGGTATGATTTTAGCTGACGCTCTTTTAGATATTTCTAAAAAATACGGCAGAAATTCCAGACCTGTTTATTATTATGAATATATAAAACCCGTGGTAAAAATCCCCCCGCGTGATGCCTTTTATTATCCTAAGGAAAGTGTTTTGTTAAAGGATAGCATTGGCAGAATTAGTGGGGAATACGTTATGTGTTATCCACCGGGAATACCGCTTTTAGCTCCCGGCGAGCTTATTACCGAGCAATTTTTAAGCCATATTGAATACAGTAAGCAACTGTGCTGTAAAATTATAGGTGGAAGCGGAGAAAGAGATACTCTTACCGTTATAAAATAGAAAACAATAAAAGGAGTAATTTATGAATAAGATTATAACCATCAGCCGTGAATTCGGCAGCGGCGGAAGAACTATTGGCAAAAAAGTTGCAGAAAAACTTAATATTCCCTGTTACGATCACGAAATTATTGAAAAAATTGCTCAAAAATCAGGTTTTTGTGAAGAATTTATTCGCGAAAAGGGTGAATATGCCAACACTGCAAGCAGATTTTTTAACGCTCTTGCAGCGGGCGCTACAAGTGGACTTTCTTTACAAGACAAATTGTGGATAGAACAGGAAAAGGTTATCACAGAGCTTGCTCAAGCGCAATCTTGCGTAATTGTTGGTCGCTGTGCAGACGTTATTTTAAAAGATAAAGCAGACCTTTTAACCGTATTTATTCACGCAAGTATGGAAAAAAGAATGGAGCGCATCGTAAGGGTATACGGCGAAAAGGAAGAGCCCACCGAAAAACGCCTTAAAGATAAAGATAAACGCCGTAAAGCTTACTACCAATATTATACCGATAGCGAATGGGGCGTTGCTAACAAATACCACCTTTCACTAGATAGTGGCGAATTAGGTATTGATAAGTGTGTAGAGCTAATTGCTCTTGCATTCAACGCAAAATAAAAACAACTTTATAAAAATAAGAACATTACACTAAAAGGCAATTTTAAAAGATTTTTCTTTAAAAATTGCCTTTATTGGTAATATACCAGAATACTTGACAGCGCTGGAAACTATGTGGTAAAATACTATTACGAAAGGCCGTGGGAGGTAACTGCAGATTTCTTTGGTGGTGTTTCAAGTCTATCTCGAGATCACGGGCGAAGAGGCTTTATACCACAAATGAGAGAAAATAGAGGCTGGTCGTATTTAATAACCTCAATTTTATTTGGGCCTTTAACTTATTTTTGGATCATAGGAGAATATTAAGAGTGAAAAGGAAAATAGGTTTATTAATAATTATAATTGCACTGGTTTTTTGTGTTTCTGGTTGTAATTTAAGAGAGAGACGAAGAAAACTATTAATAGAATTTTATACAAAAGATGCAGAAGAA
>JAFQBR010000341.1 GCA_017399665.1 Clostridia bacterium
GCTAAAAACGTTGTTGCGGCAGGTCTTGCTAAAGAATGCCACATTGAAGTTGCTTATGCTATTGGTGTTGCTCGCCCCGTTTCATTATTTGTTGACACTAAGGGTACAGGCGTTATCGGGGACGATAAGATTGTTGAAATTATTAATAAAGAGTTTGACTTAAGACCTTACTCAATAATTAAAACTCTTGATTTACGCAAGCCCATATATCGTAAGACTGCTGCTTACGGTCACTTTGGCAGAAATGAATTCCCTTGGGAAAAATTAGATAAGGTTGATGACCTTAAAAAATACCTATAATCAAGTTATCACTTAACAGATTATTTAGCAAACAAAAGAACTTAATAAACGTTAAAACAAAAGAGTTTTAAACTCTACCGAAAAAAATTGCGGTTGTTAACAATTTATGATAAGGAGGAGAATATGTTTGACGTTATAGTTATAGGTGGTGGTGTAGTTGGCGGACTTATTTTGCGCCAGCTTACCAAGTACGAGCTTACTTGCGCCCTAGTCGAAAAGGAAAATGATGTATGTATGGGGCAAAGCAAGGCAAACAGCGGTATTGTGCATGCTGGGTTTGATGCAAAAGAGGGCTCTTTAAAGGCAAAATTTAACGTGTTGGGCAACAAAATGATGCCAACCGTTACAAAAGAGTTAGGTGTTAAATACGTTAACAACGGCTCTTTAGTTGTTGCCTTTGACCAAGACGATTTAAATATGCTTCAAACCTTAAAAATTCGCGGTGAAAACAACGGGGTTTTAGGACTTGAAATTTTATCGCAAGCTCAGCTTCGCGAAAAAGAACCTAACATTTCAGATGACGCCTTAGGCGCGTTATATGCGCCAACAGGCGGTATTGTTTGTCCGTATGATTTGGCTGTTTCTGCAATAGGTAACGCTATGGATAACGGTGCAGAACTTTACAGAAATTTTGATACCGTTACTATTGAAAAAAATGACGGAATATTTACTTTAACCAGCGCAGACGGTCAAGTGCTTCAAGCAAAGGTCATAGTTAACGCAAGCGGTCACGGCGCACAAAAAATAGCAAATCTTGTTGGAGATTATTCATTCAAGATGGGCGCGCGCAAAGGTGAATACATTTTACTTGATAGGGGTGATTTTGTAAACAGCACTTTATTCTTTACCCCTACGGAAAAGGGCAAAGGTATACTTGTTACCGATACGGTAGACAATAATACTTTGCTTGGCCCAACCTCTGAAGAAATCGAAGGTAATATTACCGAAACGAGCGCAGAGGGGCTTGCCTTTGTTATTTCTAAGGTTAAAAAGATGTGCAAAAACGTTCCCTTACAAGATACAATCGGTTCTTTTACAGGGGTTAGAGCATATTGCGACAGACACGATTTTATTATAGAGAAAAGTAACGCAGTAGAAGGATTTATTAACGTTGCCGGTGTGGAATCGCCCGGTTTAACTTCTTCGCCTGCTATTGCTGAATATGTTGTTAACGAGCTTATAGGCTCACTTTTAACGTTAAAAGAGAACAAAAACTTTAACCCAATACGTGAACGCGCGTACTTCTTTAGATTTTTATCTGATGAAGAAAAGACGGAGGTTATTAAAAAAGACCCCAGGTACGGTAGAATTATTTGCAAGTGCGAAAAGATTACCGAAGGTGAAATTGTTTGCGCAATTAATCAAAATCCAAAAGCCTTTGACCTTGATGGTGTAAAGCGTAGAACAAGAGCGGGTATGGGCAGATGCCAGGGAAGCTTTTGTCAGCCAAGGGTTGTTGAAATTATCGCGCGTGAGCGCAATATCCCCGTTGAATGCGTAACTAAAAAGGGCAAGGGCTCTGAACTTGTTAAGGGGGTAAGCAAATAATGGTTAAGAATTTTGACATAGTAATCATAGGCGGTGGACCAGCCGGTCTTGCCGCTGCAATATCTGCTTACGATAACGGCTGTAAAAACGTAGTAATTATCGAACGTGATAATAAGCTTGGAGGAATATTAAACCAATGTATTCATAACGGCTTTGGTCTTCAACGCTTTAAAGAAAGCTTAACAGGGCCTGAATATTCTGCTCGTTTTATTGATGAAGTTAAAAAACGCGATATTACCGTAATGACGGAAACAGCTGTTCTTTCACTTGATGAAAATAAAGTAATGACAGTTATGAACCCTATTGACGGCGTATTTAAAATTTGCGCAAAGGCAGTTATTTTAGCCATGGGATGCAGAGAAAGAAGCCGTGGCGCGTTAAATATTCCAGGCACAAGACCTGCAGGTATTTTCTCTGCTGGCTCAGCTCAAGTTTACATGAACGTAAAAGGTTACTTGCCCGGTAAAAGGGTTGTAATTTTAGGTTCTGGCGATATAGGGCTTATTATGGCTCGTCGTTTAACGCTAGAGGGCGCTAAAGTGCTTGCTGTTTGCGAAATTATGCCTTATTCAAGCGGGCTAAAAAGAAATATTAAGCAATGTATTGAAGATTTTAATATTCCACTTTATTTAAATCACACAATTACAAAAATTGAAGGTAACGAAAGAGTTACAGGCGTTCAAGTTTCTAAGGTTGATGAGTTTAAGCGTCCCATTTTAGGAACGGAAATGCACTTTGACTGTGATACAGTGCTTTTCTCTGTTGGGTTAATCCCTGAAAACGAGCTTTCAAAGGGTGCTAACGTTCAATTATCTCCAAGAACAAAGGGCGCAATAGTTTATCAGAACCGCGAAACCTCTGTTGAAGGTGTTTTTGCGTGCGGTAACGTTCTGCAGGTGCATGACCTTGTTGACTTTGTTTCTGAAGAAGCCGAGCTTACGGGTAAGGCGGCTGTTGAATACGTTAATAAAGGCGCGCAAAAGCGTGATCCTATTAGCGTTATTAACGGTAAAAATATCAATTACGTAGTTCCTCAAATAATAGATAAAAATGCAGAAGGTAACGTTAAACTTTATTTTAGAGTATCTAATACATTTAAAAACTGCACGATTAAGGTTGCTTGCGGAGATAATGTTATACTTTCTAAAAAGAAAATGGTTGCAGTTCCGGGCGAAATGGAAACCTTGCTTTTAACTAAAGAAAAAATTGCTTTAGCAAACGAAAGCCTAACCGTTTGGCTTGAAGAAGAGGAGGGCTAATATGCAAGAAGTAAAGAATATTACCTGTATAGAATGTCCTATGGGCTGCGAAATGCAAGTTGCCGTAGAAAACGGAGTAGTTTTATCTGTAAGCGGTAATCGTTGCCCGCGCGGTAAGGTATATGGCGAAAACGAAGTTACTTGCCCTAAGCGTGTGCTTACTACAACGGTTCGT
Source organism: Clostridia bacterium (assembly GCA_017399665.1). Next base: position 3,283 of record JAFQBR010000341.1, read on the forward strand.
ACGAATAAAGGGGATTTGCTTCCGGTAAAAACCTCACAGCCCGTTATTAAGGCAAGAATGTTTGAAGTAATGAAAAAAATTAACTGTATTGTTGCCGTTTTGCCGATACGTATAGGCGATATTATAGCAAAAGATATTGATGACGGAGTTGATTTATTGGCGGCAGATAACCGCGATTAAGTGATTATGAAAGATTATTACGGAAAGGATCTAACAAATTTACGCAATAAAAAGTTATATCTTTTTGATATGGACGGAACGATTTATCTTGGCGATCAGCTTTTTGAAGGTGTTTACGATCTACTAAAGGGTATTGAAAAGAGCGGTGCAAACTACGTTTTTATAACGAACAACTCCTCTAAGTCTGTGTGTGACTACGTTGCAAAGCTTCACAGGCTTGGGCTTGATTTTGTTAACGAAAACAACTTTTTTACATCTGTTCAAGCTTCTGTAATGTTAATGAAAGAAAAGCACGCAAACGATCTTATATATTTGCAGGGCACAAAATCTTTTGTAGAAGAGTTTAAAAAATCTTCACTTAATATCACAACTGATTATAACTCTGAGGCAAAGGTTGTTTTAGTTGCTTTTGATACTGAAATTACAGGCGAAAAGATGACCAACACCTGTAAAATGCTTTTAACCTGTGACGTAGCTTATTATGCAACTAATCCAGACTGGGTTTGCCCAACAGAATTTGGCGCTATACCTGACTGCGGTTCTATGTGTCAAGGGTACGAAAGGGCAACGGGTAAAAAGCCTGTGTTTATTGGTAAGCCACAGCCACAAATGATATATTCAGTAATGCAAAAGTTTGGCGTAAGCAAGGAAGATACCGTTGTTATTGGCGACAGACTTTATACCGATATTGCATCGGGGAATAACGCAGGGGTAGATACCGTTTGCGTTTTATCGGGCGAGGTTACGCTTGAAGAAGTAAATAATTCGGTGGGAAAAGAAAAACCGACTTACTTACTTAACCATGTTAAAGAATTAATTTAATTAAGTAGCGCAAATGAAGTATTTTGTTTTATTTGCGTAATAAAGTGGGGCTATAGGGCGATTAACCCACTAAAAGGGAGGGAAATATGCAAGAATTTTTAAAAATAATATCATGGGAAAATCTAAGCGCTCAGCTTTGGATTTTACCAAATTTATTACTTTCCGTTCTTATGGGCTTTATTATAGGCTTTGAACGTAAGGTAAGATTTAAAGAAGCCGGAATAAGAACTCATACCATAGTTTGCGTAGGTTCTGCGCTTATGATGATAGTATCTAAGTATGCTTTTAACGTAGCAGATGAAGCGCGTGTTGCAGCGCAAATTGTAACGGGCGTAGGTTTCTTGGGCGCAGGTATGATTGTTTATAGAAAGAACGAGGTGCGTGGTTTAACGACGGCTGCCGGCGTTTGGGCAACTGCTGGTGTTGGTATGGCTTGTGGCGGCGGTCTTTACATAATAGCACTTGGCGCAACTTCAGTTATTATTGCAGCGCAATGTTTATTCCACTTACCATTTAAGTTCTTCCATTCTAAACGCTTTTACGCAATTAAAATAGAGTTCATTCAAAAAGAACAAGAAAATTTAATGATAAAGAATTTCTTTGGGGTAGATAGATTTAACCACTTAGTAATTCGCCGTGAAAACGATCAGGTTATTTATAGCGCAACTCTTAATACCGACAAAGAATTTTCATCATCAAAGCTTAACAAAATTATGCTAGAAAATGACTTTATTTTAGGCATTGAAAGAGAAGATGACGTTAACTAATCGTTCTATTTAGCGAAAGTTAGATAAGAAAAAAGTAGCAGGAAAAACTGCTACTTTTTTGTTTGTATTGGGGGGGTATTAACTAGCATAAAAATAGTAAATTGGTAATTTAGTGCATTTGCTTTGACAAAAGCGCTTTTGTGTGATATAATTACTTCAATGGAAAAAAGATATATTGCCTTTGACGTGGGCGACAAAAGAATAGGAATTGCAGTAACAGACCCTTTTGGCTCTATGGTTTTACCTGTTGAAACCTATCACCGCAAAAACTTTAATGATGATTTAAAATATCTTGCTAACGCGGCTAAGGGTAGAAGTGTAGACGGAATCGTGTGTGGATTGCCTTTTAATGCAGACGGAACGCCATCTATTCAAACGGAAAAAACACTTTCTTTTATAGAAGCTTTGAAGCAGGTTACCAATATACCTATTTACACGCAAGACGAAAGATTTTCCACAATGTCAGCGCACGAAGTGCTTTTAAGTGAGGATATGAGCAGACAAAAACGCAAAAAATACGTTGACGCTATTGCTGCAACCTTTATTTTAGAAGACTTTATGCACGCTTTAAGAATGAATAAAATCAAGGGCTAAAACCCATACTATTTTTAAAAGGAGTTTATTATGGTAAACGAAAAAAATCCCGAAATTTATACCGAAGATGAAGATTTAATTGATTTAGTAGACGACCAAGGCAGACATTTAAAATTCTACCACGTTGGCAGTACGGAATATTTAAACAAGTGGTACGCATTCTTTATGCCCGCTGAAGATATTGAAGGCCTTGCAGACGAAGAGGTTGTTATTTTTGAAGTTGCTCAAGATGAAAATGGCGACGAAATTTTACTTCCTGTTGAAGACCACGCTCTACTTGAAAACGTATACGAGCAGTTCTGTAAAGAAATGGAAGAAGAAGCTGACGCAGAAGAAGCATTAGAGCAAGAAGGCGGATGTTGTTGCGGTCACCACCATGGTGATGAAGAAGAATGTGATTGCGACCACGAACACTGCAATCACGACCATGAACACGGCGAAGATTGCGGATGCGGTCATCACCACGGCGACGGACATTGCAAGCACGGCGAAGGTCACGGTCATTGCAAAAAACACTAATTATGTTTAGTAGCGAGCTATTTATTAGCTCGCTTATTTTTTTGCATAAAATTACATTTCGCGCGCACAACATATTATATATATTTAAAAATTGCGCATAAAATCTGCAAAATTTTTTTAAGAAAAATGAAAAAGTATGCAAAATTTTATTGACAACACAAAATTACTATGCTATCATAAGTGCGTAAATTGATTTGACGGAGAGAACTTTAATGTTTAAAACCACTTACTCTTATTACTATTATTATATCGGTAATTTAAGGATGCAGTAATTGTTCACAGCGTCAAATTTTCCTATGGGATTTTTTTTACCGACCTGTAAGCAGTACTGCTTATAGGTCTTTTTATTTATCAAATATTTACCAATTTAGAAAAAACGGGCAACCGTAAAATTTTTATATAAACAGCCATAACGGCAAAAGGAGAAAACTTATGAAAAAACTACTTTCTTTATTCTTGGCAACAGTAACCGCTCTTACCTTAACTGTTTCTGCAACTGCATGCGGTGGCGCAAGCGACGATAACGTTGTTAACGTTGGCATTTTACAGGTTGCAACTCACTCTGCATTAGATGATGCAAGATTAGGCTTTAAAGAGGTAGTTGACGCTTGGGCAAAAGAAAATGGCAAAACTGTTAAATATAAAGAGGAAAATGCTGTTGGTGATTCTAATAATGAGCGTACTTTAGCTAACTTGTTAGTTAGTGAGCGACATGATTTGCTGTTAGGTATAGCAACTTCGTCAGCACGTGCTTTGGCAAACGCAACAAGCAGTATCCCGGTGCTTTTCACGGCAGTTACAGCGCCTGAAGAAGAAGGGCTTATTTCAAATAACGTAACAGGCACAAGCGACTTAAACCCTGTTGTTGAGCAAGTTGCTCTTATAAAAGATGTCGTTCCCGGTATTACAAAAATAGGCTTTTTATATAACTCATCAGAAAATAACTCTGTTATTCAGTATAATCTTGCAAAAGCAAAAGAAAGCGAATTGGGTATAGAATTAGTAAATTATACAGCTCATTCTGTAAGTGATATAAATACAGTGGTAAGAGGTATTGTTTCAGATGGAATACAAGCTGTTTACGTTCCCACCGATAACTTAATGGCAGAGAATATGATTACAATATGTTCGATCCTTCATGAAGCTGGTATTCCTGTTATTGGTGGCGAAGAAGGCGTTTGTGAGAATGGTGAAGCAGTTGCTACTTTAGGTATTAGCTACTTTGAACTTGGCAAACAAACGGGAGCAATGGCAGTTGCTATTTTAAGCGGAGAAAAAACAGCTAAAGATATTTCTTTTGAATATTACAATAAACAGCCTTCTTTCTTTATTAACGAAGAAAATGCAGCCGCAGCTGGATTATCTGAAAATTTAATTGCTTCATTAAAGGCAAAATACAACGTATAATAATTTTTACAAAAAGCAGGCCAATTTGCCTGCTTTTAATTTTTGGCTCTGTCACAACAAAGGGTTGATAAAATAAGTTTTATATACTTCGTAATAGTTTGTTATTTGCAAATTTTTACAATTCCAACGTACGGCAAGTACGCTTCCTTGCAAAAATTTACAAATGCTTGACATCTCTTACTCGCATCTAAAACTTCTTTTAGTCTTTAACTAAGGAACTTTTATCTCTTAAAAAAAAAATCAA
>JAFQBR010000342.1 GCA_017399665.1 Clostridia bacterium
CATGTCTAAAACGTTGCCTTTAGAAATGAATTTCTTAAAGTCAGCAAATAGTTTTTTCATCTTTTCTCCTTATAAATTAATAAGATTTAATATTTCACTCGGGGCTAAGGCGAATTGCTTTGCTCCGTGTTCTTCTAATATTTGTTTACTTCTAAATCCCCAAAGCGCGCCTATAAAATCAACGTGGGCGTTTATTGCAGTTTGCGCATCCGTTTCGCCGTCGCCTATTAAAACGCATTCTTCAGGTTTTATATTTAAAGCGCTTAAAATTTCTAACACGCCGTTAGGGCTAGGCTTTAAGGGCGCGTTTTCTTTATGCCCTAAAGCATAATCAAGTGGGGGCGTTGTGAAAAAATAGTTACATAAAAGGGTGGTTGCCCAATGCGGTTTATTAGAAAATACCGCTATTTTAACCCCCTTAGCCTTAAGCTTTTTTAAAAGACTTTTTATATAAGGGTAGGGCTTAACCAGGTGGGTTAGATTATCGTTCATAATACGGTTAAAATCTTTAAAAACGGCTTCCTGCTTTTCTTCATTTTTGCAGGCGCGCTCTATTAGCTTTTTAGCGCCGTTACCAACGTAGGCAATCGTTTGTTTAAGGGTAATTTGCTTTTCGTTATGTATTTTTAGCGCTTGGTTAACGCAATAGCGCAAGCTTTTTGCCGTGTTTAAAAGAGTTCCGTCTAAATCGAATATTACAAGCTGTTTTTTCATTTTAACTTAAAAAGTGGGGCTATAACGCGATTATTCGCTATTTTTAACCCAAACTACATTCTTTCCGGGGTAGAAATGCCAAGCAATGCAAGGGCGTTTTCTAGTGTAATACGAACGGCCTTGGTTAAGGCTAAACGGAACTTAACCGTTTCTTCATTTTCCGCAGTTAAAATCTTGCATTCAAAATAGAACTTGTTGTAAAGCTTTGCAAGCTCTATTGCGTAGCGGGTAATAAATGAAGGCTCTAGCTTTTCAGCAGAAGCGGAAACGGTGCTGGGGAATGACGCTAAATGCGCAATAACGTCGTATTCACAGCTTTCTAGCTTTTCAGGTAAGGTAAAGCTAGAAAAATCAATATTACTCTTTGCTAAAACGCCGGAGCAACGCGCTGCGGTATACTGAACGTAAGGTCCGGTTTCGCCGTCAAAGTTTAAAACTCTATCGTAAGAGAAAACGATATCTTTAATTTTGTTGTTAGAAAGAGCGCCGAATATAACAGCGCCAACGCCAACGTCACGCGCGATTTTTTCTTTGTTTTCTAGGTTAGGGTTCTTTTCGTTAATAACTGCAGAGCATTTTTCAATACACTTTGCAATAACGTCTTCAAGCCAAACAACCTTACCCTTTCTGGTGCTCATAGAGCCGTCTTCTAAAGAAACCATGCCGTAAGCAACGTGAATCATATCCTTGTGCCAGGGCTTGCCTAAAAGCTCTAATACCTTGAATATTTGCTTAAAGTGTAGGTTTTGTTGGTAAGCAACTACGTATAAGCATTTATCAAAGTCGTAGGTGTTCTTGCGGTAAAATGCAGCGGCTAAATCACGCGTTGCGTAAAGAGAAGCCCCGTCTGAACGTAAAATAATGCAAGGGGGCATATCGTATTCGGCAAGGTCAACAACCATAGCGCCTTCACTTTCGGTAAGAAGATTTTTTTGCTTAAGCTCGTCTATTACCGGTTGCATCTTGTCGTTGTAAAAGCTTTCGCCTGCGTAAGAATCGAATTTTACGTTTAAAAGGTCGTAAATCTTTTCTGTTTCTGCAAGGGTAAGCGATTTAAACCAGTTAAATAGCTCAAGCGCTTCGGGATCGCCCTCTTCAATGTTTTTAAAGTAAGCGCGGGCAGCGTCCTCCATTTCGGGGTGGC
>JAFQBR010000343.1 GCA_017399665.1 Clostridia bacterium
AAGAAAACTCCTTTTATAAAGACGCGTTCTTAAAGTTAATAGAAGAACACGGTAGCCAGAACGTAGAGGTTTTAGAATACTTTTTAAGCTATAATTATCTTGGCTTTTGCGCGGATAATTCAAGGGTAAAACAGGATTTAAAATTTTACTCAGGCTACAAACCAAAGCTAATTACAACGTTTACGGTATTTCCCTGCGAAAATTATTTAAGCGAAAGCGACGATAGGGGAATTACCAACTACTTTTTACTATAAGGGTTAAAATGAAAACTAAAGGCATAATAATTATAAATAAAGATTTCTCACTTGATTGGCTTAACTTGCTTTTAGAAAGCGGTTTTAACACGGTGGGCTTGCATTCGTTATATCAATATGGCGGATTAGAAGGGTACATAAATTGGCTCTTGCAAGAAGATACACAAGCTCTTTTAAAAAAGTTTGAACAAAGAGGTATTATAATCGAACACCAGCTTCACGCAGTTGATTGGTTGCTTCCCCGTTCTCTTTTTGCAATTCATCCGGAATGGTTTAGGGTGAACGACAAAGGGGAAAGAGTTAACGATTGGAATTTGTGCGTAAGTAACGAAGAAGCGTTACGCTTTTTAGAAAATTCTGCTTATAAGCTTGCTCTATTGCTTAATCAAAAATCGCATAATTATTATATTTGGGCAGACGATTGCTTAAATAGTATTTGTTATTGCGAAAGCTGTCAAAAGTTAAGCGGTGCAGATCAAAGCATGATAATAACCAATCATATTCTAAGGGGGTTAAAGAGATTTGATCCGCTTGCAAGATTAAGCTTCCTTGCTTATCAAGATTCCTTAACCGTTCCCACTATTAAGCCTGACGAGGGAGTTTTCTTGGAGTTTGCTCCTATAGATAGAAATCATTTCGCGCCCTTAAACGGTGAGGACGTGGCTAACGTAAAGGTTCGCAAAATATTTGAAGAGCTTCTTAAAATTTTCCCCGCAGAAGAAACGCAAATTTTAGAATACTTTTTAGACGTTTCTTTATTTTGCAAATGGAAAAAAGAGGATGCAAAGGCGCTTAATTTAGATGCCGAAAGATTAAAATCCGATATAAAATGGTATTCGTCATACAACGTTGCCGGGATTTCTACCTTTGCCGGATTTATAGATGGCGAATGGCGCGCAAAGCACGGCGATAAGGATATAATTTTATACGGCAAAACGTTAAGTGAAAATTTAAAGTAATTTAAAAAATATACAAAAAGCGATTTTTTCAACTGGTAAAAAATCGCTTTTTTGTTTTATAAAAGTGCCGAAAATCGACCTATATCGGCACTTTTTTGTTTTTATACAAACAAAACCACCGGCTATGCCGATGGATAATAAAAAAGGCTTTAGCAGCAGCCTTGTAGGTATTTACAAAAAAGCTCCTATGTGCTAAACTGTAAGCAGGTTCGAAACTGCACACAAGAAAGAACAAAGGAGGACGTTTGAGTAGTTTATTAAATCAATATTCGGAAGATTTTTACTGTTTTTGATGATTAATAATTGATTTTGATGTGTAGAGTTGCAAAAATATTCATAGATAACTTTGGTAGACTTTTTTATTTGCACGTGTGTTTTTATATCTAGTCCAAGGAGTAGAGCGTTAATAATATAGTTTAAAAAAATACAATTTTAAATATAAATTTTTTAAAATAAAAAATAAAAAGTTGAATAAAAAAATGACTTTTAATCGTCTTATAAACAAAGATAGTAAAATTGAAGGAGATAATAAGTTGTTAACATAAATTTGAGTATAGATGGAGAATTTATACATATTCCATATTCAGCTAAATCAAGTTATTGTGGTTATTGGATGAATGGGGATAATATATATGTCATGCGAAAAACAATATTATTTAATCATCGAAATTTCGTATTAAGTAGC
>JAFQBR010000344.1 GCA_017399665.1 Clostridia bacterium
GATTCCTTGACCGCGTTGGCTATATCAATGCCGAGGACTCAATGTATTGGTTCATCGCTCCAACTAAAATAGCATGGCAGCAGGCATACGATGAAGCAGCCAAGTATTTCGTTTATGACCTAGTCGTTACGTCTAGGCTTTGTCCGCCAAAAATTATTTCTGCAGGATCTTTTGAAAGCTCCCAAGAAAAAACTACGCTATTTATCGTAGCACCATTTTCTACCTTGTTCACGTTATTAGTAAAAGATTTTAACGAAATTGGGGTATAAAGTAAATTTTCCACATCTTCTTTAATAGTTTTTATGCTATCACTTAACGTCCACTTTCCATCGGCGCTTACCTCAAGAATTTTTCCTTCGTCAGTATCAGTTACAGCAGGTAAAATACTTTCTATTTTAATTTTAAGTATTTCATCTAGGTCATCTTCTACTAGATAACCGGCATCATTTTTAAGCACACTTAAATTATCGCCGGGCTTAACAAAACCACCTTCTAATAAGGTGGCTAATTGGTTTTGCATTTGCGTTATTTGATTGTATTCAGCATTTACCTTAGGTCCACTTGTTTTTACGGAGGACTGAATTTTTATAACGAATGTTTTTGTATTTAAAACAACCTCTCCGTTTGCAAATTCAAACACAATTTGACAGCGCAAATCACCGCACACCGCGCACTCTTCAGCACCCAAAAGCCAGTCTATAAGTAGATTATCGCCACTTTTAACAGAAGTTAATAGCTTTTTAATTTTACCACCTAAGCTGTTTTCCGCCTTGACGTAAACGGGCGAAGATTCAAGATTTATCCCCCCTACAACACAAGGAATTTCAAAGGTTATTTTGGTGGAATTTTTATCGCCCACACACACGATAGGGCTTTCTGTCATTACCCTTTTGTTTACTATTTTTGCCTTCAATTTTTCCTCCTTTGGCAAATTTAGCGCTTTTTCCGTTTACATTATACTATCAGCCTTAAAAAAAAGAAATAGGTTTATGACAGTCCTTTTTTATTATTTATTGTTTTTTCCGCATATAATCTGCAATTTTTTTTGTTATTTTTTTGTATTTTTTATTTTTTGCAATAAAAAAAGCACCGCCAAAAGCAATTAGCCGTTGGGGTGCATTTTGTTTATATTGCGGTTATATTAGATTATATAGTCTGCCTTTTTTGCAGGAGCATTTGCAAGCTCTTCACGTTTTTGTTCATAACCCTTTCTGCCAAGTAAAGCATAGGTCGCATTCTTACCGCCTTCAACACCAGGTTGGTTATAAGTGTCGATATTAAGCATTTCGCCAATATATGCAGTTTCCATTTCGAATAAGAATAGAAGTTGACCGATAGTGAAAGCGTTTACTTCGGGTAAATAAATTGTGTGGTTAAGTCTATTTTTTACTGTAAGAGCATATTCGGTAGCCTTTCTTTCAGCGGTGATAAGCTCGTTCATTGTGTGACCGCAAAGGAAGTTAACGTCAGGAATGTCTGGGCATCCTTCAGAAATAACAACTTCGCCTCTGTAATTTTCAACAGCAAGGAAGGTAACAACTTTATCAAAAGGACCTTCTGTATAAAGTTGAACTTGGCTGTGTTGATCTGTAACACCTAAAGACTTAACAGGTGTTTGACCAGCATAAACAACGTTACCAGCTTTATCAACAGCTTTACCTAAGCTTTCGCCCCAAAGTTGGCAGTACCAGTCTGCAATATATTTAAGGCTGTCTGCATAAGGCATCATTACAGAAATGTTTTTACCGCGACCAATTGCAAGATACTGTAAAAGAGCGCTCATCATTGCGGGGTTTTTCTTGAAATCTTTATTTTTACAGATATTATCCATATATTTTGCGCCGTCTAGCATAGCTTTAATGTCAATACCTAAAACGGCAGCAGGTAATAAACCTACTGGGCAAAGCTGAGAAAATCTTCCGCCAACGCCGTCGGGAATATAGAAGGTTTTTAAACCTTCTTCCTTAGAAATTTTAATAAGATTACCCTTTGCGCTAGAGGTGGTAGCTATCATATGGTCTTTTGCCTTATCGCCAAGACGATCTTTAAGTATCTTCATTATAATAAGATACTGAGTCATTGTTTCGCTTGTTGCGCCACTCTTTGTAATTACGTTAAAAATAGTTTTTTCGGGGTCAACAACGTCAAGTAAAGCAAGCATTCTTTCGGGATCTACGTTATCTTCTACGTAAAATTTAGGTGCTTTACGTTTAGACTTAGGTAAATCGTTATGATGCATATGGCAAAGAGCTTGGAAAACAGCTATAGGACCTAACGCACTACCGCCAATACCTAAAACAACGAAGTTTTCACAGTTTTTGCGAACTTCTTTTGCTGTTGCAAGTATATCTTCAACAATTTCATCTTGGTTATAGGGAAGTTCAGTCCATCCCATCATTCCACTGCCTCTATTTGCTTGAACAACCTCGTATGCGTGACGGCAAAGAGCTTTATTTTCTTCAAGTTCTTCAAAAGTAAAGCCTTCTTCGCCAACGAAGGTTTTCATCATGTTGTTGTAGTCAAGTTTTACGCGCATGCT
>JAFQBR010000345.1 GCA_017399665.1 Clostridia bacterium
AAGGTAGGAACTACTCTTGTTCGTGAGCTTGCTGCCGAAAATCACAGTATAGTAGTAATAGATACCGATGCTGAAAAGCTTGAAGAGATCGGCAATATGCTTGACGTTATGCCCGGATTTGATTTTTCCGTTAACGTATTTAAATTTGCAGGTATGGAAACGGTTGCCGTTGGTAACGGATATCAAAATCTTTACAAATTCGTTCTTCGTGAAAACTCTATCACCAGAGAAGTTGGTATGGAGCTTTGCATAGACGGTAAAGATGCAGCAGCTTTAGCAACTGCTAAGCTTACCATTTGGGTAATAGTTGATAATCAAGGAAACGCTCACGTTCAAAAGGCATCAGTTCCTTACGATTTAGTAAGCGGAACTTACACCGGAACTTACGATATTACTTACGGAAGAATTGGTTCAACCACTATTGACGATTCATACTTCGTTGATTACGTTCCCAGAACTATCCCCACTACTTGGGCGGATACCGAAACTATGTATTACCAAATCAACTTCACCGGTAACACCTTCAACGAAAATACTCAAACCGTTATGGAAGCATGCTACGGTGATGCTGCGGATTCAATTCCTTCACCCGTTTTATTCTTTGAAGCGTTTGGCGATAGCTTAAACGGTCCTTTCTATGATTGGAAGGAAACTGATAAGGTTGATGCAGACGGAAATGCAATTAAGATGGGTTGGGTAAGCACTAACTTAACCGTTAACGAATCATATCTTGATGAAAACGATAGAATTGAAAACTTTGACCTATTAGTTGCTCACATGGACGAAGTATTTGCTAAATACGGCTTTGCAAGAAGTGTTGCTAACACCGATATCACGGGTGGCGAAAGTGGAAAATCACCCAAGTATATTACTTATACTAACGACGAAATCATGGTTGTTATCGAAAATATCGGCACGAAGTGCTTATACGTTGATTTCTATAAGCTAGGCGATTGGTCTTTAAACAGATAATTAAAATTTAAAAGGAAGGGTAATCAATATGAAAAAATTAATAAAAGCACTATTGCTGGCGGTAACGTTGATTGCCTTTGCCCTTTCAGCTTGTTCTGAGCCGAGCGATAGTACGGAAGAGGGTAGCTCAATATCCTCTTCCCCTACCTCGGTAGAGCCTGTTGAAGCTGTTGAAGTTACTGCAATAAGTAATGCAGTAGAGATTGAGGATATATATCTTAACGAGCACGATTTTACCGCTTATTTTGAAATTACAGTGGACGGCGGTAGCGTTGAGGTAAAGGAAGAATATCTTGATCTTTCAAATTTAAAGAATGAAGCGGGTATTTACGAGGTTTCGTGCACCTATAAAGGTGTAAGCGCAAGCGTTGAAGTAACCGTTTTACATAATGATTATTTAATTTCACTTTCACAAAGCGAGATATCGGTTAATAAGGCAAGCGCATTGGATTATGATTATTTAGCATTGTTTGCCGCATACGTAAACGGGGTTAGGGTGGATATCACACCTGATATGATCAGCTCTAACGTATCTTCCGTTCCCGGCGTATATACCTTTAGCGTAACGCTTGGTAACAAAACGGAGGTTTTAACCGT
>JAFQBR010000346.1 GCA_017399665.1 Clostridia bacterium
GTACGGTGAAAGCCTTGAACAAGCTAACCGCGCTAAAGATATTATTACGGCAATCACTCGCGATTTAGAAGTTGGCGATATGTTCATTTCTAACGTAGCAAGAATTCTTCCCAAGGTTGGCGCATTCGTAGAATTAGCACCTGGTAAAGACGGTATGATTCACATCTCTAAGATGAGCGAAAAGAGAATTAACACAGTTGAAGAAGTTCTTAATATTGGCGACAAGGTTAAGGTAGAAATCATTAAGATTAGCGAAAAAGGTATCGACCTTAAGCTTTTAGAAAAGCTTGACTAATATATATTTAGTCTAAAAAAACATAAAAGATAAACGCGTTACAGGTTTTTTGTAGCGCGTTATTTTTTATTTATTAAAAGTGGCGAAAGTTGCGATAATCGACTTATAGCGTGGTTTTTAATAAAAAACAACATAAAAAAGGTCGCTAAAATGGCGACCTTTTTTGCTTAACTAGTTTACTTTTTTAATTCTTCTAAATAAAGTTGCATTTGTCTTTCAGAAGGCTTATAGTCTGGATGTGAACAGCAGGGAAGTGTGGGCTTACTACCGTCATCACCATAGAAAGGAGTAAGAAAATCATTTTCGTATAATTTTTGTTCTTCTTCCTTTGTAAAGTCAGGTATATCGTAAGGTTTACCGCCTTCTAAGGCAGAGCGGTGCGCTAAAATAGCAACCGAAGACATGGCAAGTGCAGAATAAAAATCAAAGGGATGGGGAGCTTGTTTGTTCTCTTTTAAACAATTTAAGAACATTCTAGCGGTAACAAAATCACTTCCGCCATGACCAGATTTTTTAATTAATTCTTCATCTTTATCGTTCCAGCTTGGTGTATAAAGCTGAATAGCATCTTGACCTTCAGGCTTATCCCATTCGTTATAGCGAAGCATAATTTGCTGTCCCATACCGCGCAAGTTTTCAATTTGACCTTTAGATCCGCAAATACGGTAGGCGTTGTGATGACCGCCAAATCTAGAACAAGCGGTTATTCTAAATACAGAGCCGTCGTCATTGAATGTGGTTATATTTGCCGCAGCATCTACGCTATACGCCGCAGAAGGCACGTTATCTTCCGGTGGGGCAAATATTTCAAAAGCGGTAACCTTTTTGGGGGTAGCGCCTGAAATTCGCATAACAGGACCTAAAGAGTGTGTTATGTAATAAGTGCTAGGGCAAAAATGTCTCCAATGCTCGGGATAAAAACGGTATCTTTTAGTAAAAGCAGTATCCCAAGGGCTTGTTGGATGATTGTATTCACCTTCTGCATAAAGGAATTTACCTAAGCTTCCGCTATCCATAACGCGCTTCATTTCAAGGTTAGGAAGCATTTGAGGGTAGTTTTCTGCGAGCATAAAAATACTTTTACTATTTTTAAAAGCGCGCGCTAAAGCAACACCTTCACCCATAGTTCCATTAGTAATACATTCGCAAAATACGTGAATATTTTTTTCAAAGCACTTAATAACGAAGGGTGCGTGCTGATAAAAGTTATTGGCAACGATCATTGCATCCATAGGATGGTTAATAAAGTCATCAAAATTCTCGTAAGCTTTAACGCTTTTATCTAATTTTTTCATAGCAGCTTCTCTGCGTTCCTTATGATTATCGCAAAGAGCAACTATTTCCGCGTTTAAAAGCATAAAGTTTTGGGCAATATCCATGCCACGTCCTGCGCCAAACACGCCAATTCTAATTTTATCCATAATCTTCTCCTTTTATTAAGATTGTTTTGTCAATTTTTTTTACTCAACCAATTAAATTGGTATTAAAAACAAAGCGAGCATCGCAACAAAAGCTAATCCAACGCTTAAAACCTCTTTTTTGTTGGGTTTTTTGCTAGAAAAATAAGAAAACAAAGTAGAAACTATCATAGTTCCGCCGGTAACCATTGGGTATTGAACTGAAGCATCCACGTGTACAAGAGCGATAACCAAAAGGAAATTTGCGACTTTATTTATAGCGCCTTGAATAGCTCCAACAGCAAAAGATTTATACAGGGCAGGCTTTTGCACTTTAACAATGGTTATTTCGCCTTTTATCTCTTTTTGTTTTTCCATGGCTGAAAGAACAAGCCAAATAATACCCGATAAAACCATTGTGCAAACGGAAATCCAATTAGTATATTCCGAAGCGCTTGTCTTTGGTAAATTACTTGAAGTAAATAGCTTAGAAAGAACACCGGAAATTCCGTTTGAAAGGAAAATACCTAAATAAAAGATAGCGCCATTTTTCTTCTCTCCCTTTTCAACGGTACAAAACAGGGCAAGGCAAATAAATAGTACGCAAACACCTTTGCCAAGTGAAAATCCCTCATTATAAAATAAAATTCCCTGTAAAAAAGGCAATACCATACCGCCAAGCATGGAAAATAGCGAAAATAAAGAAAGGTTAATTCTATCAAGAGCCTTAAAAGCACAAAATGTAAACGCAATTCCGTTTAAAGCGGCTAAAAGCGCCATAAAGAATGTAAAAGTTGTTATTTTGAATGAAAATCCGTTAACGATAAGCAAGACTATAAGTCCCGCAAACGAACCGATAAAGGCGGATTCCATACTTATTTTTAAGTTACTACCGCGTAGTTTTCGGTAATAGTCTTGCATAGCAAATCCACCGCCAAACATTAGCACGGCAATGGTAATTAAAGCATAATATTCCATATTTTATTCCATGATTTGTAAATCAATTATACCACACAATCAAAAACAATAAAATAGATTTTTTCTATAAAAACATATAAAAAGGTTAGAAATAGTTGTTTTTCGTTTAGCAATATGCTATATTGGAAATATAAAATAAAACGAAAGAGAAAAAAATGAAAAATCAAAACATTTGCAAAATACCTTTAGCAAGCCTATCAAACGAGTTGACTATTTCTTGTTTTGTATTAGAAACTAAACTTGAGATAATGCGCAAAAAAATGACTTTAAAGCACAATAGAATGGTTTTAATTGAGCAAGGCGCAGGTGCTTTTTTAATAGACGGAGTAAGCTATTCTTTTAGTGAGGGCAGTTTAATTTTCGCCTTTGAAGGTGAAAGCTTTTTGCTAAACGAGGGTGATAACGTACAGTATATTTACATAGATTTTAACGGTGTGCGTAGCGAAAATCTTTTTAGACGGTTTGGGGTTTATCCTGCAACAAGGGCGTTTGTAGGTGTAAATAATTTAATTCCCTTTTGCAAAAACTGCTTGCTTAATGCCAGCCAAGAAAGCATAGATATTGTTGCCGAAAGCACTTTGTTATACGTTTTTTCGCGTTTAACAAACAACGTTAGCGCGCAAAACGACGTAATACAAAAAATAGTAGAGTACACAGAAGAGCATTTTAACGATGCGGAACTTTCAATTATGCAAATTTCCAAAGAACTTGGTTTTAACTCGAAGTACGTATCGCATTTATTTAAAACAAAAATGAAGGTGAATTACAGGGAATACCTGCGTTCTTTGCGCATAAAATATGCAATTTTTCTTTTTGAGCAGGGCATAAGCTCGGTAAAAAACGTAGCGTATTTATCCGGGTTTTCAGACCCTTTATATTTCTCTAGCATTTTTAAAAAAGAAACGGGACTTTCGCCAAAAGAATTTATTAGTAATTTAGAAAGTAAATAGTAGTATCGCGAAATAATACCTTAATTAATAGAAACATATTAATTATAAAAACAAAAAACACGTCTATTCACAGATAGACGTGTTTTTTATTGGCACCCCCAGAAATATCAAAATCGAAACATTAATTTTTGAGATTTATATTATTAATTATAATAATATATCTAAAGTGTATTTTAATTTTTACTTTGAAAAGATTATTTCTTAGAAAAAAATCAACCATTTTATATTCCTTCGCCTATTTTTTATTTTGCCTTTCGGCAGGGGCAAGAGGAGCATGGTTCGGGCATAATTTACACAAAATATATATCAAGCTGTAGAAGTCAACGAAAAGATGAAATTAGTGCGTTAATCGCGTTATAGGCTGACTTTTTTGTGATTTATATTGTAAAATAGTTTAAAAAAGTAACAAAAAAGCCAAGTGGAATAAATCCACTTGGCAGTTAATTATAGCTATTTAATTTTAAGTGCTAATTTAAGATTGAGATTGACTTATACGAGAATTATGCTACGCTTGTGCCACCACGAAAGCAAAAAAATATGGTGGTGTATTTATTGTTTTAATTAAAAAAGTAATGTTAGGGATAGAGTGTTAAAGTAATTGATTGTTCATAATCTCCAAATCCACGGCCGAATAAATTTAATCCACCTCTGTGAACAGCATCCTTATCAACACCAAATGTAATTTTAACATTATTGTTGGACACGACGGAAAAATCTTTAAGTGTCTTTTTATTTACTAGAACGTTATTTAAATAAACACCGCTGTCGTCAATGACTAACTTGTAAAGTAATCCATATTGAGTTCCGTCAATGCCCCAACCGTGAGGGGAAAATTTTCCTTTTCTTCCACCGAAGTCGCCAGGTGATAAAAAGGTGGTTGCTTCAATATCGTTAATTTTTAGGGTAATATCTGAAGGCCAGTCAATTTTATGATAAACAATTTCTGAACAAAGTTCGAAAGACAATTCAAGTTTTGATAGTGTAGTGTTAAAAAAGTTATTTGGAACAGAATAACTGATATAGCCATCTGTAAACCAAAGTAATTCAGCTTGTGCTCTTCTTGGATCAAAGAATAAATTAGGGTTGTCGGCAGCAAGTTTTGCATCAATATGATTACTGTTTTTTTCTGCGGGAACATACATTCCACATGGGGCGCTAATATTTGCTTCACTAAAAAGGCCAACGGGAATTTCCATTGAAAAGCCTTGTTGTTTTGATTCAGTATCTGCTTCTGCAAAATCAATTAAAAACTCATTTAATTGTTTACTGCACATTTTAAGGTGCCGTTTATTACCTTGTTGTGTTGAAACATAAAGAATTTCTGCATCTTCCATGATTGATATGTGATTGCTCACAGAAGATTTTGGAAGCTTCAATTTTCTAGCAATTTCACCAATGTTCATTGATTTATTTATTAGTAACGTTAAAATTTCAAGTCTTTCTTTAGAAGCAAGAGCCCTTGAAATTTTAAAAATTTTTTCATGATCTTCTTTAGATGATAGCTTTAATTTTAAATTTTTATCAGCACGAATATTGCTCATATTTTTCCTTTTTAAGTAAAGTAAGTCGTTTTTTTTAATTATATCACAATTTATTTGTAATGTAAATCAAATGTGCAAAAATTATGTTTAATTGCCAAAAATCTTTTTTAAAGTTACAGAAAAAAAGATAAAAAAAGAGTTTAAATTTTGAAACTTTTTTATTTAAAACGCGCGTAGGCGTTACCTAAATATATTTTTTGTGCCTTAATTGCCAATTTATTGCATGACAGCAAATTGTTCAAGTTTTTTGAACACTTTGCTTGCAAGATTACATAAAAACTGAATACTTTTTTGTCTAAAGATACTTGAATTTGAACTCTATCTATAGTATAATACATAAAAAAGTTGGAGGCTGTGCATAGTGGCTAATAAAAGACTTTTAACTGCATATCCTTTGTTTACTAAAGATCCCTTTTTTTCACTTTGGAGCAAAACCGAGCAATTAACTGATGATGTATCAACTTGGTATGGTGGAAAAAGAAGGACTGTGGGGTTAGTTAAAGCTAATGGAAAACTCTATCGTTTTATGGGCAAAGCGGAGGGTACTGTTGCTCTTGAACAAGTCGGAGTTGAAGTAACTGCTTTTAGAACGATTTACAGCTTTACATGTGCTGATTTTGATCTAAATGTTTCTTTTTTTTCACCGGTTCCGATGTCTGACTACGAAATTTTATCCTGTCCAGTTTGTTATTTAGAATATAAGATTACACCCAAAACGCAATTAACTAATGTTGAAATCAGTTTATCACTACATCAAGAATGGTGTTCATGTAAAGTTGAAAATTCCCAAGTTAGAGGTGATTCCATTTTAATAGACGGTAAAGATATAGGCTATTTTGGTCTTAACCAGCAACGCCTATTTGATCGAACTGGTGACCGCTTTGGTGCAAATTGGGGTTATTATTATTTAAGAGCCGATGAATGTTATTTTCATGAAGTAAGTGATTTTACACGTTTAACTCAAAATTTATCACCAGATACCAATGAAATAACAAGGTACTTAACTGGAATAAATAAGCATGATTTTGTTGGTGAACCCGTAGAAGGAAAGTTTTTAGTTGCCTTTGATGACGTTATGTCCATAAATTATTTTGGAAAAATGCTAAAAGGTTATTTCTTTGAGGGCGGTAGAACAATTTTTGATGCGATTAAGTTTGCCGAAGAGGAATATAATAAAACTTGTTCAATATGCAACGAAATTGAAAGTCAAATTGAAAATGACAGCAAAAATTACAGTGATAAATACCGTTTAATTTTAAATGCTTCTTATCGCCAAGTAATGGCGGCTCACAAAATGGTTAAAGATGAAAGCGGAAAAATCCATTTCCTTTCAAAAGAGTGCGGTTCATGTGGTTGCATCGCAACCGTTGACGTAACTTATCCCACCATGCCAATTTTTCTAATGTATAATCCAGACCTTCTTCGCGCAAGTATAGAAGCTATATTTGAGTTTGAAAAGATGCCTGTTTGGGAATATGATTTTGCACCGCACGATGCAGGTATGTACCCATTCTGTAACGGTCAGTATTACGGTGTAAAAAATAAAAAAGAGGGTAGACACGGTAGAGCGATTGATTTTTATAATCCGCTTGGCGCTGGTTTAGATGTGTTACCTCAGTATTATTTGTATCCCAAAGGAAGCGATATTTATAACTATGAAAGACAAATGCCTGTTGAAGAAAGCTCGAACATGATTATAGCTTGTGCGTTATATCTTGTTTGCGGTGGGGATAAAAAATGGGTAAAAGATAACCTTCAAACGTTGACAAAGTGGTGCAATTACTTAGTTGATAAAGGTTTAGTTCCCGAAAATCAGTTATGTACCGATGACTTTTTATCTCGAATGGATAAGAACGTAAATCTTGCTATTAAATCAATTGTAGCGATTGGTGCATTTGGTAAAATTTTAGAATTACTAGGTGAAGGTGGAGAAACTTACATAAAAATTTCAAAAGAACGAGCAAATCAACTTGAAACTACTTTTGCTAAATTTGATTATATGCCATTATCTTTTGATAGCGAAGAAGGCACCTTCTCAATGAAATATAATCTTGCGCCAGCGTTGTTGTTAAATCTTGATTTGTTTACACAGGAATTTATTGAGCGCGAAGTTGATGAGTGCTTAAAACGTGCAAATAAGTATGGTATTCCGCTTGATAATCGTTCTTTAATGACAAAACTTGATTGGATGATGTGGATTGCCTCACTTACAAAAGATGTAAATAAGCGTGAAAAAATCATTAGTATTATACATACCGTTTTAACTGAACTTCCAGATAGAGTGCCTTTCCCCGATTGGCTTGAAGATTGTGCGGTAGGGAAATTTAAAGAATTTACTAATAGAACTGTTGTAGGAAGCATGTTCATTTTGGTATTAAATGATAAATTAACAGGTGAAATAAAATGAAATACAACATTTGCACCGTAAATGATGAGCTAAAGAAAATGCTTTGCGAATATACTTCATTTTTTAATTTTGATGAAAGTGGTATTTTAGTTGAAGCTAGTGAAGGAAAGGATTTCATTTCTTTTAACGGTGAAAAGTTAAGAATAACGTATTCGTGTAAGTCGCATTTTGTATATCTTTTGCATTTATTTAATTCAACCGGCATAACAGGAGAAATAAATTGTTGTTTTGATGATTTTTTAGTTATGGTTGACATGGCTAGGAATTCGGTAAAAACAGTTGAAACCGTTAAAGAATTTATGCGGTATCTTGCTTTAATGGGCTATAAAGCTTTTCAAATTTATTTAGAAGATGTTTTTGAAATTACCGACGAGCCTTATTTTGGTCATATGCGAGGCAGATATACGCAAGCTGAGATGAAAGAAATTGCTGAATACGGAAGGTTGATTGGTATAAAGTGTATTCCTGCAATTCAAACGCTTGCACATCTTGCAGGTATTACGAGATGGCGCAAATTCCAACTTTCGGTGATAGAAATAGATGACGTGCTATTTTGCGGTGAAGAAGCAACCTATCAACTTATAGAAAAGATGTTTGCAACCATGCAAGAGTGTTTTGGCGGAGAAGAAATCAATTTAGGTATGGACGAAGCGTATAGAGTAGGCCTTGGCAAATATCTAAACAAGCATGGATACACGAACCGTTCCGAAATATTAGTTAAGCACTTGAAGCGAGTGGTAGAGATTGCTAAAAAATATGGATTTACTAAGCCCATGATTTGGAACGACATGTTCGTTCGCCTTGTAAACGGCGGTAATTATTTAAATGCCAAGAACGTAAAAGTATCCGATGACGTTATAGACTTAATTCCTGAAAATTTAACGCTTACTTGTTGGAAATATTTGAAGGAATCACAAGCCTATTATGATGGAATGTTTAGCATACAAAAGCAGTTTAAAAGACCTGTTTATTATGCGTCGGGCGCGGCAACGTGGTATGGTGTAACGCCAATGAATAAATATTCCATGTCACAAAATAAGGAAGCCATAAAGGCCTGCAAGCGTAACGGTATAACTAATTATATGGTTACTATTTGGGGGGATGACGGTGGTGAATGCGCGTTGTATTCGATACTTCCGGTTTTATGGTATACCTCTGCTATTGCATACAACAATAAGGACTATAAGAAGGGTTTTAAGGCACTAACCGGGATAGATATTGATAAATTTACCCGTTTAGACACACCAAACGAGGCAACGCCCGTTGCTCCCATATTCCCGATTTCTGAGCAATCTAAATACATGCTTTATAACGACCCTCTAATCGGACTTTACGATTGCGCAATGTCTGAAGGGGATGGTGAAAAGTACAAGAGCATTGCATCAAAGCTTCACTCCTTATCTGCCAATGAAAAGTGGGGATATTTATTCAAAACGCAAGAAATGCTTGCTAAAACCTTATATTATAAATACGAACTTTGCGCAAAGGCAAAAAAGGCGTATAATGATGGAAATAAGGCAAAGTTAGAAAAAATTGCTAAAAATGATTATAAAAAAGCAATTTATTGGCTTGATAAATATTACCTTGCTTTACGTGCTCAATGGTATAAGGAAAATAAATCTTTCGGCTTTGAAGAACAGGATTATAGAATTGGCGGTTTGAAACAAAGACTATTAAATGCACAAGCTATTATCAAAGCATATTTAAACGGCGAAATTCAAAAGATTGAAGAATTTGAGCAACCTACGTTAAGCGTGTGTTGTGATGAAGCTCAAACGGGTAAGGCAGTGTGTGCAAGAACTTTCCGAGAAGTAACTTCTGTAAA
>JAFQBR010000033.1 GCA_017399665.1 Clostridia bacterium
GGTTCTGGGGTAGCTTATAAATCCGCGCTCGTATAGCTTTTGCGCAATAGCAAGGCTTTTTTCCATAGACATCTTATATTTTTTACCAAGCAGGTTTTGCAGCTTGGTAAGCGAATATAATTTTCCGGGGTTTAAAATTTCCTTTTTTGCCTTTTTATCGGTTACTATCGCGTCAAGCTTATTCATTCTTTCGCAACAAATTTCCGCCTTGTGTTTTTCATCTTTTGAAAATTTGTATTTAGAAACAAGCTCTATTTCTTCGCCGTTGGTAATAGCCTTAGAAACTAACGCGTAATAAACTTCCGGAACGAATTCTTCAATTTCCTTATCGCGATCATAAATTGCCTTAACTATGGGAACTATAACCCTTCCAACCCTAAGTAAAGTTCCCGCCTTTATGGTTGCGTATCTGGTTAGGTTAACGCCGTAAAGCCAATCTATATAGGTACGCGAAAAGCCTTCGTTGGCTAAATTTTGGTAATAGCTTTCTTCCTTCATTTCAGAAAGCGCCTTTCTCACAGTCTTTGGCGTTTGGTCGGGTAGCCAAAGTCTGTAAAATGGCTTTGGGGATTTAAGAGCGTTTTCCACGCAAAGTCTAATAATTATTTCGCCCTCTCTGTCGCTATCGCCTGCGTTAACTATTTTATTAACGTCGCTACGGTTTAACAGGGCTTTAATGGTTTCAAACTGAGTGGTAACTCCCTTATCTGGTTTGCCGTTGTCGCCGTTTTTAAGCTTGAACTTAAATTTTTGCGGGAAACAGGGCAAATTATCAAGCGACCACTTTTTGTTTTTTTCTTCCTTGGTGTAATCCTCAACGTCGCAAAGAGAAAATAAATGCCCAAAAGCCCAGGTAACTATATATTCGTCATTTTCAAAATAACCGTTTTTCTTTTTCATTTCGCCAATGCCGGCAACGATATTTCGCGCAAGACTTGGCTTTTCTGCAATAATAGCTATCATATTTATATATTAACATTAAAGAGTAAAAAAGTCAATCAAGAAATAGCTAAAGGTATTTTAAAAAATCAAGCGTTTTATAAGTTAAATAAATTAATGCGCGCGCGACATATATATTATATAATATAATAAAGGCGCGTAAATAGTATTAGGGATAAGCGATCAATTTAAATATTGAAAAAATAACCGTTTTTATTATTTAGAAAGGTAAAAATAAGGTAACTGCTTATTAATTGTGGATAACTGCAAAAATCAAAATTAAAAATAGTGTTTTTTGCAGTTAACAAACCACAATATATAGTATTAAAAAAATTTTTTTAAAAAATTTGTAAAAATGGGTAAAAAACCGTTGACTTTTTTTGCAAAATGTAGTTTAATAGGCAAGCATCATTTATAACGCAGCTGTTAAAGGCGTGCAAAAAGTGTGAAATTAAGGCGAGTAAAAATAAAGTTAAAAAACTTTTAAAATCGCTGAAAAAATGCTTGACAATTATCTTTAAATATGGTTTAATAGACAAGCATCAAAAATACGCACGGGTTATTTTGGAAACAAAATAACGGGCAAAAACAAACGAAAAAAATTTTTTAAAAATTTTTAAAAAATATATGAAAAACGTTTGACACACCCTATAATAGTGTGATATAATGCATAGGCTGTCTGATTGAGGCAGCACTCGCCGAACGGTAGTTCGGTTCAAGTAGATTAAAAATAGAATAGAAGGAAATGACATTAGTACAAAAGATTTTGTA
>JAFQBR010000347.1 GCA_017399665.1 Clostridia bacterium
AATGCTATTTGAATAACTCATACTGTTAAGCCTTTCGATAAGCGTTTGATAGTTAACAGGCTTTATCATATAATAACTAGCGCCCGCGTTTATTGCGCTTTGCATAAGCTCCCCTTGCGAAACAACGCTTAACACTATACATTTTGTTTTAGGCGAAAGCTCTTTAGCCCTTTCAATTACCATAATGCCGTCGCTTTTGCGAAGCATTAAAGACGTAATTAAAAAGTCAGGCTTTTCTTTAGCTACAAAATTTATAGCGATTTCTGCATCAGACGTATACCCAACAACTTCAAAATTTTCTGCCAACTTCTCTGCGCAACTAAGCGCATCTTCATCACTAGACTGTAAAACTACTATTGTTTTTTGCATAATATTTCCTCCCTACTTTTTATGCTTGATATGATTATAGCATACGCAAATAAAAAATAAAAGGATTTTTTAATGAATTTTGTAAAAAATTCGGCACTAATTTTGTAAAAAAATGTCGAAAGCGTGTTTTTTTATAAATTAAAATATAAAAATTCCACTTTTATCGACCTATAAAGGCACTTTTTGATTGAATTTATATTTTTTTAATTTTGTACAAAATTCGCTTAAATATAACAAAACGCAATTTTTGCTTAAAAAAAAGGGTGCTTTCTTAAAAGAAAAACACCCTTTTATTTACTTATAAATAATTAAAAAATTATTGTTTAATCGTCTTTCGTGTGGCCTTATTTGCATAATTGTCTACACCCGATTTGTTTCTTTCAATATGGGTAACACAACCTGCTCCGCCAATACAACCGTTAATACAAGCCATACCTTCAATAAAATTTTCATCTAGTTTACCGTTTGCCTTTTTTAAAAGAGCTATTCTGCATTGCTCAATGCCATCGCACACAACCGGTCTAAAATCAAAATCTATATCTTGTTCTTTTATTGCCTGAGCGACAGCTTCTGCAAGGCCACCGCTACGCGCAAAAATTCTTCCAAAGTAAGAGGCGTTATCTAGCTCGCATTCTTCAAAGCTTTCAAGGTCAATATCACGGCTATCAAATAAGGCTTGAAGCTCTTCAAAGGTTAAAACGCTGTCAACGTAGTTTTTTACGTCCTCTTTTAGCATTTCCATCTTTTTAGCCGTACAAGGGCCTATAAATATAACCTTTGCCGTTGGATCGTTTTGCTTTATATACTTTGCTAAAACGGTCATGGGCGAGGGATTATGCGAAACAAGTGAAAGTAGGTCTGGGAAATGCTTTTTAACGTATTCCACAAATGCTGGGCAGCAAGAGCTTGTTAAAAAGCCCTTTTGTTCAAGCTCACGCGACTCTGAATAAGCTACCATATCTGCCCCAAGTGCAGTTTCAATGACGGTATCAAAGCCCAAAACTTTAATTCCAGATATGATTTGCCCAAGCGTTGCGTAAGTTAATTGACTTGCAATTGCAGGAGCAATCATTGCATAAACCTTATAATTCGTGTTATTATTACTCTTTTTAATAATGTCTATAGCTTCTAAAATAAAAGATTTTTCAGAAATTGCACCAAAAGGACACTGATAACCGCATGCCCCACAGTATATACACTTATCGTTATCTATACTTGCAGACTTTTCTTTTGTAATTGAAATAGCTTTAACCTTACAAGCAACCTGGCAGGGACGCTTATTGTTTACAATTGCAAAGAATGGGCAAACCTTTGCGCATTGACCACATTCAATACATTTATC
>JAFQBR010000348.1 GCA_017399665.1 Clostridia bacterium
GAATATCTTTTTGATGATGAAAGAAATATAGTTAGAATAGATATGAGTGAATATATGGAAAAATTTTCCGTATCACGTCTTATTGGCGCGCCCCCAGGATACGTTGGCTATGATGAAGGCGGACAACTTACTGATGCCGTAAGGCGCAAACCTTATTCAGTTATACTTTTTGATGAAATTGAAAAGGCGCACCCAGACGTATTTAACGTTTTGTTGCAAATTTTGGATGACGGAAGGGTAACCGACAGCCAGGGAAGAACAGTAAACTTTAAAAACACCGTTATAATAATGACCTCAAATCTTGGTAGCGAATATATTTTGGAAGATATTGAAAAGGGTTACGGCGAAGAACTTAATCAAGATACAAAAGATAAGGTACAAGCTCTTTTAAAACGCACATTCAGACCAGAATTTTTAAATCGCTTAGATGAGATATTAACCTTTACCCCTCTTTCTGTAACAGCTATTGAAAAAATTGTTGACTTAATGCTTAAAAAGCTTGCTAAAAGATTAAAAAATCAACAGCTTGAATTGGTTGTAACAAATGATGCAAAAAGGTTTATTATAGATGGCGGATATGACGTAATTTACGGTGCAAGACCTCTTAAAAGATTTATTGAAAGTAAGGTAGAAAGCTTAATTGCTAAAGCCATATTAGGTGGTAATTTAAAAGAAAAAGGCAGGATTACCGTTACTGTAAAAGAAGGAAATCTTGCAGTAGAATAAAAAAGAATTTATAAGGAAACAACCCCCGTTGCTGCTTGGCAAAGGGGGTGCTTCCTTTTACGGATAAAATTATGAAGGTGAAAATAGCGAGGCAGAATAAAGTTGTTGCGGTATAAAAACATTTGTTTTGCTTTTAAAAGCCGCGCTATAAGTCGATTATCAGCATAAAAGTCTATTTTTTTTGTTTGGGTTTATTTAATTATAGAGGCTTGAGATAGCGCTATATTTTATTGACAAAGGAATGTTTTGATGATATAATATTTATAGAAAAATACGGAAGATAATTATGAAGAAAATTGTTAATCAAAATTTCCCAAACGAGCGCGATCTTTATAACCTGTCTAATTTAACGCTAGAAAACTGTTCTTTTAAAGGGGAAGAAGACGGTGAGTCTGCTTTAAAGGAATGCAAAAACGTTACTTTAAATAACTGTGTTATGGATTTAAGGTATCCTTTATGGCATGCAAAAAAAATAGTTATGCAAAATTGTGAGCAAACGGTAAATTGCAGGGCTTCTTTATGGTACGTAAATAACGCGATTATTAATAATTGTCTATTTAACGGCATAAAATCTTTGCGCGAATGCAAAAATATTACGGTTGAAAACAGTAAAATTAACAGCGCGGAATTTTGTTGGCGAACAAAAGGCGTTAAGGTAAATAACAGCGATATTACCGGTGAATACGCATTTTTTGAATGCAAGGATTTGCAAATTGAAAATTTACAGTTCAGCGGTAAATATTCATTCCAGTACTGTAAAAATTTAACAATAACAAATAGCACGTTAAACACGAAAGACGCATTTTGGCATGCTGAAAACGTAGTAGTTAAAGATAGTGTGGTATCTGGCGAATATCTTGGTTGGTATTCTAAAAATTTAGTTTTTGAAAGATGCACGATTAAAGGCACACAACCACTTTGTTATTGTAAGAATTTAAAGCTTATTGACTGTAAGATGGAAAATACAGACCTTTCCTTTGAATATAGCGAGGTTGAAGCTGATATTAAAGGGGAAATTCTTTCTGTAAAGAACGTGTTAAAGGGCAAGGTTATTGCCGATAAAATTGGCGAAATTATAGCCGAAGACAGTAAGTATTTATTATCTGCTCAAATTATAGAAAGAAAGTAAAAGTTGTCCTATAAGTCGATTAAATACATTTTTTAAGGTTTTTATAAATAAAAAAAGGACTTCACTTTGTCTGTGAAGTCCTTTTAAGCTATTTAAGTTTTAAGCTCTTTTTCCTAATAAAATTAGAACACCGTCAACGATAAATAAAACACCGCTTACAATAAACATTATACTTAACGTTTCACCAGAGAAAAATACGATAAGGCAACCTGCAATAACGGTTAAAACACAAGAGATAAGTGATATAGCTTTTTTCTTTGAGTCGTTAAATAACTGAGCAATACCGCTAACTGCTAAAATTACACCAAATACTTTAACGATAAAATCGGCTAGAACAAATCTTAACGTTATTAAAACAGCGCCTATTACAATAGCTATAATAGCAGGGGTTATTCTATTTGAAACGGCATCTAAAATACCTTGAACGATTAAAAGAACGCCAACAATTAGCATTGTCCAAGAAATAACGGCTTGCTTAAATGCGCAAAATAAAACGCCGATGAGTATGTAGATAATTGCAGTTAAAAGATAAGAGGGAATGTTTAACGATTTTTTCTTTGTCATAATAAAACTCCTTAATATTATAGATTATATAATTTGGTATATTTATTAACCAAATAATCAACAAAATAAGTGGGATCAAATTCTTCGCCTGTTGCAAGTAAAAGAATTTCCTTGCTGAACTTGCTACTACCGTATTTATGAACGTGTTCTTTTAGCCAATCTTTAATTTTTTGCATATCGTTTGAAGCAACCGCCTTGTCGATATCAAAATCCTTTTGCATAGCGTTATAAATTTGTGCGCTGTAAGCAGAACCTAAAGCATAAGTGGGGAAGTAACCAAATTCACCGTAAGCCCAATGAACGTCTTGCAAGCAACCTAAGGTGTCGCTAGGAACGTCTACGCCAAGGTATTCTTTATAAAGAGCATTCCATTTTTGTGGTATTTGCTCTGCGGTAACTTCGCCAGCCATAATAGCTTTTTCCATTTCGTAGCGAACAAGAACGTGCATGCTGTAAGTTAATTCATCAGCTTCCGTTCTAATAAAACTGCATTCTACGTTATTAACGTAGTGGTATATATCGTCTACGGTAACGCCTTCAAGTTGCTCGGGAAAAATTTCTTTTAGCTTTGCAAAGTGAGCATCCCAAAAAGCTTTGCTTCTTGCAATCATATTTTCCATAAAACGGGACTGACTTTCGTGCATAGCCATACTTGCGCCACCGCTAGACATAGTTTTATCAAGCTCTTTATCAACTTGCAATTCATAAATACCGTGTCCCATTTCGTGAATTACGCTAAAAATACTGCTAATAAAATTGTCTTCGTAAAAATGATTGGTAATTCTTACGTCAGAAACGGTGTTGTTTGAAGTGAAGGGGTGTTCACTTTCTTTAATAACGGTGTTATTCGAAGAGAAGCCAAAAACGCCTCTTAGATATTCTTGGAATTCTTTTTGTTTTTCTACGGGATAAATTTTATTTGCAAAAGCATATTCTTTTTTTGGCAGTGCATTAATTTTAGCGATTACAGGAACAAGTTTTTCCTTAAGTAAATTAAAGAATTTGTCGTATTCTGCCATAGACATACCGCGTTCAAATTCATCAAGCAAAATATTGTAACCAAATAGATTTTTGCTTTCTAGCCATTTGACATATTTTTTGCGATAGGCTATAATTTTATCATAATAAGGAAGAGCTTTTGCAAAATCGTTGTTTTGCTTGCATTCAACGTAAACGTTATAAAACTCATTGGTAAGTGAGCCAAAGGCAACGTATTCGCCCGCAGGTATTTTAGAAAGCTTATCGTTTGACTCCTTCATAACGGTAATTTCGTGTTTTAAAATCTCGTTTAAGCTTTCGCGATTATTGTATAGAGTGTCAATAGCTTGCTTATATTCTTTATCGGTTGCAATAAGGTATTCCATTTCAGATAAGGTTGCCATTTGGTCTGCGTGGTCTGCATTTTTTGGCATTTCGGTTTGCATATCCCAACCGATTAAAAAGCCTGCAAGAGATAAAGCTTTTAACTTTTTGTTGGTGTTATTATAAATTTCAAGTGATTTTTGCATAATAATATCCTTTTATTTTTGATGTATTTATTTTAACATAAACATAAATATAAGGCAATAAAATTTAACCTAAACTAAAAAAATAATTAAACTACATTTTTTATAAAATAACGCAAAAGTGGCGCTATAAGTCGATTAACGGCAGTTTTGCATTGAGGAAAGTATGAAAAAAGAAACAAAATCCACAATTTTAAAATTATTACTTACCGCTCTTGTAATAGGGGGCGTGTTTGTTGTGGTATATTTTATATTAAAGGAATTAGGGCTTTCTAACTTAGATCAAGAGCATCTTCAGGAAATGATAGGTGCAACGGGTGCAGTAGCTCCATTGATTTATCTTCTTGTTTGTTTTTTACAAATTATTTTAATACCCGTTCCCGGTTCTGTTGTGGTGCTAGCAGGCAATTACTTATTTGGTCCATTAGAAGCATTTATTTATTCTTACGTAGGCATGATTTGTGGTTCAATGGTGGCATTTTGGCTTGGTAAGCTTTTAGGTAGACCGTTTGTAAATTGGATAGCCGGAGGTAAAGAAAAAGTAGATGAATGGCTTTTAAAACTAAGAGGCAAGGAAGCTGTTTTGATATTCTTCATGTTCCTTTTCCCCCTTTTTCCAGATGATTTACTTTGTGCTGTTGCAGGACTGCTTCATTTCAAATCAATAACCTTTTTTACAATGCAACTTGTAACACGAGCATCTTCTGTGTTTGGTACTATGCTTTTTATGACGGGCGACATTATTCCTCTTAATGCTTGGGGAATTCCGGTACTTGTATTGCTAGCGTTTGCGCTAATTGGCTTATTTGTTGTTTCAATAAGGAATGCTGAAAAAATAGACAATTATTTTTCATCACTAGTTAGAAAGGTTTATTACGGAGAAGAGTTTTTCTTAAAAATAAAGCCTGGCTACGTTGCCGGTAAGCCTGTATTTATAAATAAAAAGTTCAAAACGAAGGCCTGCGCTTGGCGACTTGGCGCTGTATATATTTGTGACGAAGGCTACGTTGTTGATTGTTTCTCTCTTTACGCGCCAAAAAATCATTTAC
>JAFQBR010000349.1 GCA_017399665.1 Clostridia bacterium
ACTACGTCGTCAGCATAGTGCTTGTAGCCTAAAAGGTTTTGACCACGTAGAAGCATTTGAATAGGTGTATTTAAATGCGACTTGAACGTTCTTAATCTTTCCCATGGGTCTTCATTTAAGAAACGTAGGCAAGAGTCGAAAGTTGCACCGCCCCACGCTTCAAGTGAATAATATCCCACTTCGTCAAGCTGATCAAGAACGGGAAGCATTTGCTCCGTTGTCATTCTTGTTGCTGCTTGAGATTGATGAGCGTCACGTAAAATTGTATCTGTAATTAAAACTTTTTTACTCATTATAAATTCTCCTTAATTATCGACCGAATAATGCAAGTAAAACGCCTGCTGCAATAGCAGAACCGATAACACCTGCAACGTTCGGTCCCATAGCGTGCATAAGTAAGTGGTTGCTGGGGTCATACTCTCTACCAACGTCTTGAGAAATGCGGGCAGCCATAGGAACGGCAGAAACACCTGCAGAACCAATAAGTGGGTTGATTTGACCCTTTGTAAGCTTGCACATAAGCTTTGCAACTAATAATCCGCCTGTTGTACCCATACAGAATGCAACTAAACCTAAGCAAATAATACCTAAAGTATCAAGGCTTAAGAATAGAGAACCTGTCGCCTTTGAACCAACCATAACACCAAGGAAAATGGTTACTGTGTTCATAAGACCGTTTTGAGCGGTATCTACAAGTCTTCCGCAAACACCTGATTCCTTTAATAAGTTACCTAGCATTAACATACCTAATAAAGGCATAGCGTCAGGAAGTAAAACGCCAACTACTAATGAAACAAGTAAGGGGAACATAATTCTTTCAAGCTTGCTTACCTTACGAAGCTGTTTCATCTTTATTTTTCTTTCTTTTTCAGTTGTAAGCGCTCTCATAATAGGCTTTTGAATTACGGGAATTAAAGCCATGTAAGAGTATGCTGCAATAGCAATAGCAGGTAATAAATGCTCTGCTAGTTTCTTTGTAACGTAAATAGCCGTAGGACCGTCTGCACCACCGATAATAGCAATTGCTGCTGATTCTTGAGGTGTGAATCCAAATAGACAAAGCGCGCCAAAGAAGGTAATAAAAATACCTAGCTGAGCAGCAGCGCCAATAATCATACTCTTGGGGTTAGCAATTAACGGGCCAAAGTCTGTCATTGCGCCAATACCAAGGAAGATAATTGGGGGGAAGATAACCCAGTCTACACCTTTATAAATATAATAGAATAAGCCAAAATCTCTAACAACTGTTTCTGAAGAAATTTCAAGAACGGTAGTACCTAAGGTTATAGTTGATTTATTAACCAAGTTATAAGCAACTTGAATATCAGCTAAAGTTGTTAAGCCATACTTAGAAAGATCTAACTGACCAGCATTAAAAGCTTCTTCAACCCCTGCGAAATTAACAACTTGTGCGTTGGTAAATACACCAATGATTTCCTTGCTGTTTTCAAGAACGTTTTCAAACTGTTCTATTGTAAGAGCAAATCCATCAACTTTTAAAACCTCATATATTTCTTCAAAAGTACCTCTCGCATATTCTACGTTTTTAATGGAGTCGCTGAGTA
>JAFQBR010000350.1 GCA_017399665.1 Clostridia bacterium
AAATCATATCATCAAGCCACCGGCTTGCATATAATCAGTCGCAAGACTATACGTACCCACGCGCAAGCGTGTATGTAATAAGTCGCAAGACTGTATGTACCCACGCGCAAGCGTGTATGTAATCAGTCGCAAGACTGTATGTAATCAACCGATAGGTTGCATCAAAACAAGGAGGATTTAGCGTGAATAAGGATTTTAACGAAGAATTGGAAATTAAATCGCCCGATTTCATTGGTGAAATTGTAGAAATTATTCAAAGTGCAAAGCAAAGCGAAATTGCAGAGCTTCTTTACGATTACCACGATTACGATATTGCGCGCGCTATTCCCCTTTTAGATAAAAAGCAAAGGCTTTTACTTTATAAGGCGTTAAGCGACGAGCATCTTTCAGACATCTTTACCCACTTAGAAAACCCCGCGGAATTTATAGACGAGCTTTCTAACGAGCGCGTTGCAGATATTATTGAAGAAATGGACTCTGACGACGCGGTGGACATCTTAGAGGATTTAGACGAAGAAAAGCAAAAGGAAGTTATAGAGCTTTTAGACGAAGAGGTTGCCAAAGAGGTTGAGCTTATTTCCGCTTACCCGGACGAGCTAATCGGTAGCCGTATGACAAACGACTTCGTTAGCATACAAAACACCCTAACCGTTAAAAAGGCAACACGCAGTATTATTCAACAGGCAGGCGAAAAGGATAATATTTCCACAATTTTCGTAACCGACGAAACGGGCGTTTATTTGGGCGCTATTCGCTTAAGAGATTTGGTTATTGCCCGTGCGGATACTCCGCTGGAAGAGATTATAATTAAATCCTTCCCATTCCTTTACGCAAGTGAAACGGTTGAAGAAAGCGTGTGGGACGTTAGAGAATATTCAGAGCCCACTTTACCCATTTTAGATAACGATAATCGCCTTATAGGCGCACTTACCAGCGCAGACACCTTAGAGGCGTTAGATGAAGAATTAACGGAAGACTATGCAAAGCTTGCCGGTCTTACCGAAGAGGATTTAGAAGAAGCGTTAGAAAGAAAGCAGATTTTTTCAGGCGCGTTAAAAAGATTGCCTTGGCTTATAGTGTTACTCGTGCTAGACCTTTTTATAGGTATGTATATAGGCATATTTGAAGCAGTCGTTGTAGGCTTACCATTTTTAGTAAGCTTTCAGCAGTTAGTTTCAGGTATGAGCGGTAACACGGGCACTCAAACGCTGGCTTCGGCGGTAAACCTACTTTCCGATTATTCAGACGACGGCAAAAAACAGCGCGAGTTCTTGTTTAACGAAGTAAAGGTTGGTTTATTTATAGGCTTAATCACAGGGCTTATTTCATTTACCGCAGTTACCCTTTACGCATATTTAACAAGCGCAACCGGCTCTTTTACAACCGATTTACAAACGGGATTAGCGGTGGGCTTAGCAATGCTACTTTCCACCTCCGTTGCTTCCCTAACGGGCGCTCTTATTCCCATTACCTTAAACAAATTAAAGGTTGACCCTGCAGTTGCATCCGGTCCTTTAATTACCACCTTAAACGACCTTATAGCAATAACCGTATACTACGGTTTTGCCCTAATTTTACTTATTTAATAGTAAAAAGAGGTAGATAATCGACCTATAGCCCTACTTTTACTATCAACCGCAAGGTTGCATATCACCACGCGAAAGCGTGCATATTATCAAGGACTTGCCTTGTATATCACCACGCACTAACGTTCATATAATAGGAGTCGTCCCTAAATTTACACGGGTACGAATTTCATCACGCAAGTGATTTCATTTTAAAAAAGGAGGTATTCGCAATGGAAGAAATGGATTTTCTTTTGCAAAATGAAAACGAGCCTCAAAAGATAAGAGCGCGCCAATTAACGGAAATTATTAACGCCGGCTACCACGCGGAAAAGCTACGTGAAAAGCTTTCTGACTACCACGCTAAGGATATTGCGGATATCTTACCCGAAATACCCAAGGAGCAAAGACTTAGACTTTACACCGTTCTTTGCAACGAAGAGCTTTCTGATATTTTTGCATACTTAGATAACCCCGCAGAATTTATAGACGAGCTTTCCAGCCAAAAGGTTGCAGACATTATTGAAGAAATGTCATCTGACGACGCGGTTGACGTGTTAGAAGAGCTAGACGAAGAAAAGCAAAAGGAAGTTATAGAGCTTTTAG
>JAFQBR010000351.1 GCA_017399665.1 Clostridia bacterium
AAGGAGCGTCAAATTCGCCGTTTGGTAATTCGTTAAAGATAATACCGTTACCCTTAATCATCTTAGCAAGTTCTCTGGTTGTTAAAACTGCGTCGATATCGGGAACGCCAGCAGCATTTTGGTCTGCTCTGTTCTTTTCAAACTTTTTAGCAACGCAAGGCATAATGCTTACAACGTATAAATCCTTAGGATCGATACCCATTTTTTCAGCATAATATGTCTTTACGCAAGCACCGAACATTTGTTGAGGAGACTTACAGCTTGAAATGTTGGGAATAAGTTCAGGATAGTAGTATTCCATAAATCTAATCCAACCGGGTGAACAGCTTGTGATAAGAGGAAGATGTTCGCCAGCTTGTACTCTTTCAATAAATTCGTGTGATTCTTCTAAAATGGTAAGGTCAGCTGTAAAGTTAACGTCGAATACCTTGTCGAAACCAAGCATTCTTAAAGCTGTAACCATTTGAGATTCTACGTTAGTACCAATGGGATAACCGAATTCTTCGCCAAGAGCTGCTCTAACAGCGGGAGCTGTACCAACGATAACAGTCTTTGAAGGATCAGCAATAGCTGCGCGAACGTTATCGATTTCACTCTTTTCGTGAAGAGCGCCGGTAGGACAAACGTTGATACATTGACCGCAAGCTGCACAAGCAGTTTCAGCAAGATCAGCGTCGAATGCGCAACCGATATCGGTAGCAAAACCACGGTGTTTAGGTCCGATTACAGCAACGTGTTGGATTGATTTACAAGTAGCAACACATCTTCTGCAAAGTACGCATTTGCTGTTATCACGAACTAAATAATCGGTAGAAAAATCTATTTCAGAAGGAGTAGCTTCTCCTCTGTAAGCCATGTGATCACAACCGTATTCATAAGAAAGGGCTTGAAGTTCACAGTTCATGTTTCTTTCGCAAGAAAGACAAGCCTTGTTGTGGTTAGATAAAATAAGTTCAATAGTAGTTTTTCTTGCAGCACGAACAGCAGGAGTATCAGTAAATACTTCCATACCTTCGTTAACGGGATATACACAAGCAGCAACTAAGCTTCTTGCGCCCTTAACTTCTACAACGCAAACACGGCAAGCACCGATTTCGTTGATTTCTTTCATGTAGCAAAGTGTGGGGATTTTGATACCGATAGACTTTGCTGCTTCTAAGATAGTTGTTCCTTCTGCAACGCTTACGGGAATATTGTTAATTTTAAGATTAATCATAATTTTCAAACCTCCACTTACGCTTTATGTACAGCGCCGAACTTACATGCGCCTACACATGCGCCACATTTAACGCATTTTTCGTTATCGATTGCCATTGATGCAAGCTTATGACCGGGGGCGATATAATCTGTTCTAGTGATAGCATTTGCAGGACATTGACGTGCGCAAATACCGCAACCGATACATTTTTCTTTATCAATTTCGAACTTAACAAGCTTCTTACATACGCCCGCGGGACATACTTTATCTTGTACGTGCGCGATATATTCATCTCTGAAATAACGAAGAGTTGAAAGAACGGGGTTGGGAGCTGTTTGACCAAGACCGCAAAGTGAGTTTTGTTTGATATATTCACAAAGTTGTTCCATTCTGTCGATATCTGCCATTGTTGCAGTACCTTCGGTTACCTTTGTTAATAATTCAAGAAGACGTTTGTTACCGATACGGCAAGGAGT
>JAFQBR010000352.1 GCA_017399665.1 Clostridia bacterium
ATAAGTCTTGCGCATAACGGCGTTTTATATCTTGATGAAATGCCTGAATATCCGCGTAGCACGCTTGAAAGCTTGCGTCAGCCCTTAGAAGACAGAATAGTTACCGTTTCACGCGCAAGAATGACCGTTCAGTATCCCGCAAGCTTTATGCTGGTAGGGTCAATGAACCCTTGTCCTTGTGGAAATTACGGCTCTAAAACTGCAGAATGCAGATGTACTGCATCACAAATAGCAAAATACAAATCAAAAATTTCAGGGCCGTTGCTTGATAGAATTGACCTTCAAATTGAAGTAGACGGCGTAAAATACGACGATTTAGTAAGCCACGCAGAAGAGGAAAGTTCTAGCGAAGTAAGGAAGAGAGTTAACCGTACTAGAATGATTCAGCGCGAAAGATTTTTACAAGATGGCATTAGAACTAATAGCGAAATGACGGAAAAGCATCTTGCAAAATATTGCGCGTTATCAAACGAAAGCGAAAAAATTATGCGTATTTCATTTGAAAAACTCAAGCTTTCCGCTCGCGGAAGAAGCAGAGTTTTAAAGGTTGCAAGAACTATTGCAGATATGGAATTCGAGCAAGATATTCAACCCCGCCACATCTTAGAAGCGGTTGGGTATAGAAGCTTTGATCTAAATAATTAAGCTTTGTGATAAAAAAGAGTGGCGACACTAGACAAAGTTAGAATAAGCTTTACGCAAAAAAGATATAATTTTATTGGCAATTAGAAAATATGAAAAGTTATACAAAAGCAGAACTTGCCGTAATCCTTTTGGATTTTTACGAGGGGCTAGAATATAAGCACAAAAGCGCAATACTCTCTCTTTATCAAGATAAGAGCGAATTGTTTATTGCTCCCGAAAAAATGTTTGATTACGTAGCGAAAAACATAAGCGAAAGCGCTGTTCTTACAATTAAGAATAGTTTGTTAACTGCAGATTATCAAGAATACGTGCTTAATAAGCTTGAAACGCGCGGTATTACTGCAATAACCTTTGTAAGCCAAAATTATCCTGCAATTTTTGCAAATTTACCCTCGTTACCGCTAGTTATTTATGCAATCGGTAACGTAGAACTGTTAAACGCGGAGCAAACGTTTGGTATAGTAGGCTCAAGAAAAACCCTGCCTTTCGTTTTAAAACGTGGCGAAGAAATTGCAGAAAAGCTTTCAAATAGCGGAGTGGTGATAGTTAGCGGTAGCGCAGTCGGCGGTGACCGTTCAGCACTCTTAGGCGCGCTTTCAAGCGGAAATGTAATAAGCGTTTTAGCTAGCGGACATGATTTAGTCTCTCCGCAGTCTAACCGAGATTTAGTAAATAAAGTAGCGCAAAACGGGCTTGTAATAAGTGAATATCCGCCCGAAACTCAGTCTGCGCCTTGGCGTTTTCCAATGCGAAACAGACTAATTTCTGCTCTTTCAGACGGCGTGCTTATTTTAAGTGGAGCAAGCGATAGCGGAACAAAGTATACGGCAAAATTTGCAGAGGCATACAGCAAGCGCATATACGCTATACCTTATTCAATAGGGGAGCGAACGGGTGAAATTTGCAATATGCTTATAAAAATGGGTAAGGCGCAGCTTGTAGAAAATGCAGAAGATATAGCACTAGCAGAGGGTATCGAGCTTGAAAACGGCATGCCTATTGACCTAGAGCAAGAAGAAATTGAAGTGTTATCCGTTATGGACGGAGAAACTCATATTGACCAAATAACTTTAAAAAGCGGAAAGAAAAGTTACGAAGTAACTTCAATTCTAGCAATGCTAGAAATAAAAGGCGCAGTCGCAAGATGCGCAAACAACTGCTATATTTCGCTTATAAAGCTTTAATTAACGTAAAAATTTAGTGGGCGCTTTTTTGCGCCATGGAGAAATATATATGCAACTTATAATAGTAGAATCGCCCTCAAAGGCAAAGACAATTGAAAAATATCTTAAGGGCAAGTATAAAGTTGATGCAAGTGAAGGTCACGTACGCGATCTTCCTGAAAAGAGATTAGGTGTAAACGTAAGCGATAATTTTGAGCCAAACTACGTTGTAACGGCAGATAAAAAGCTTACTATCAAGCGCCTTACCGAAAAGACGGCAAAGGCAGACAAAGTTTATCTTGCAACCGACCCGGACCGTGAAGGTGAGGCTATTTCATGGCATCTTATGGAGGTTTTAAAACTTCAAGGCAAAGCGCAAAGAATAGTATTTAACGAAGTTAGTGAAAAGGCTATAAGAAACGCGCTTGCTAATCCCAGAGAAATCAATCAAAACTTAGTTGACTCTCAACAGGCAAGAAGGGTTTTAGACCGTCTTGTTGGTTATAAACTAAGCCCATTTTTATGCAAGAGAATTAAGGACGGATTATCAGCTGGTCGCGTTCAGTCCGTTACTTTAAGACTTATTGTAGAAAGAGAAAAGGAAATTCAAGCCTTTAAGCCCCAAGAATTTTGGAGTGTAGTTGCAACCTTAAAGGGTGCAGTACCCCCTCAGTTTAAAGCGCCGTTAATTGAAAGAAAGGGCAGAAAATACAAACCTTCTTCTAAAGAAGAAACAGATAAAGTTTTAGAAGCTTTAAACAGTGGCGAATTTATTGTTAAGGACGTTAAAAAGTCAGTTGTTAAATCTCATCCGTTGCCACCGTTTACCACAAGTACAATGCAACAGGATGCTTCTAACAAACTAAACATGGTATCGCCTGTAATTATGTCTGTTGCTCAGCATCTTTACGAAGGTATCGAAACGCCTAAAGGTCATTTAGCGTTAGTAACCTATATCAGAACGGACTCTGTAAGAGTTAGCGCAGACGCTCAAGCTAGCGCCCGTGAATTTATTAGCGAAAAGTTCGGTAAGGAATATATTCCCACAAAGCCAAACTTCTATAAATCAAAGAGTAACAGCCAAGACGCTCACGAGGCGATTCGCCCCATTGACCTATCCATAACACCCGAAAGCTTAAAAGGCGTGCTAGATAAAAACCATTATAACCTCTATAAACTTATTTACGACCGTTTCCTTGCCTCACAAATGTCAGATGCAGTTTACGATCAAGTAAAGGTAGAGGTAGATAACAGCGGATATGTTTTTAAAGCAATGGGTAAAAGCGTAGTATTTAAAGGCTTTACCGCTGTTTACGACGACCTTAAAAAGGAAGATGAAGAAGGTGAAGAAAACAAGAATTTACCTGTTTTAACTGTTGGCGAAAAGCTTAAAGTTTCTAAAATAGATAGCGAACAAAAATTCACAAAACCCCCCGTACGCTTTACAGATGCTTCCCTTGTAAAAATTATGGAAGATAAGGGCATTGGCAGACCTTCTACCTATTCTTCAATTATCTCCGTTCTATCAAAGCGCAAATATACTACAAAAGAAGGCAGATTTCTAGTCCCCACAAAAATAGCCTTTGATATTACAGATATGCTTGTAAAATACTTCCCCGATATTATGGACGTAGGCTTTACAGCAGATATGGAAGATAAGCTAGACGGCATAGAAAACGGCGGTAAGGACTGGCGTAAGCTAATTGGCGATTTTTACCCCAACTTTGCAACACAACTTACAAACGCTGCAAAAGATGGGGATGAAGAAACTGAATTCGTTTGCGAAAAATGCGGTGCGCCAATGGTGAGAAAAAAGGGTAGATTTGGTAAGTATTTAGCTTGCTCTAATTATCCCGACTGTTCAAATATTCGCTCTGAAAACGTTGAAGAATCAGATGAAATTTGCGAAAAGTGTGGCGCAACAATGATATATAAAACGGGTAAGTTTGGCAAGTTCTTGGCTTGTCCCAACTATCCCACTTGCACTAACATTAAGGCGTTAAACGAAGAAAAGAGTAGCGAAAAGTGTGAAAAATGCGGTGGCGAAACAGTTGTTAAAAAGGGTAAATTTGGCAAGTATTTACTATGTAAATCTTGTAAAAACACAAAGAGCCTTGCAGAAGATGCTGGTATTTGTCCCGTTTGTCAAAAGCCCACAAGAAAAATGGCTTCAAAAAGCGGTAAAACCTTTTACGGTTGTTCAAATTACCCTGAATGCTCTTTCATGAGCTGGGATATGCCAACAGGTGAGCTTTGTCCCACTTGCGGTAAGCATTTAATATACTCAAAGGACGGAAAGAGCATACGCTGTTCCGATAAAGAATGTAATTATTCACTAAAGATAAAAAATGCAAAACAAGATAAATAATCAAGTTACGGTCAACGTAATAGGTGGCGGGCTTGCAGGTAGCGAATGCGCATACTATCTAGCAACTCACGGCATAAAGGTAAATTTGTACGACATTAAGCCAATAAAGTTTACCCCTGCCCATAA
The DNA here is from genome assembly GCA_017399665.1 of Clostridia bacterium. The sequence goes on from JAFQBR010000352.1 coordinate 4,303, forward strand.
AAGCGAAAAGTATGGCGAGTTGGTATGTTCAAACTCTTTAAAGTCAAACGACGTATTCGGCAATGCGTGTGGACTTTTAAAGGAAGAAATGCGTATGCTTGGCAGTTTAATTATCGACTGTGCAGACAAAACGCGAGTACCTGCTGGCAATGCCTTGGCAGTTGATAGGGAAGCCTTTGCATCACTTATTACACAAAGACTTAAAGAACAAGAAAATATAACTTTTATTTCTAAAGAAATAACTGAAATAGATTTTACAACCCCAACGGTAATAGCAACAGGCCCGTTAACAACTGATGCTTTAGGGGAGTTTATTAAAAAAATCACAGGCTCATTCTACTTTTTTGATGCGGCAGCACCTATTGTTATGGGCGATAGTATTGATATGGATCACGCTTTTATAACAGACCGCTATGGCGAAGAGGGTAAGGGCGACTATATAAACTGCCCAATGAATAAGGAAGAGTACGAAGTCTTTTATAACGAGCTTATAAATGCAAAACGCGCGCCCTTGCACGATTTTGAAAACGGAAAGGTTTTTGAAGGGTGTATGCCGGTAGAGGTAATGGCTTCGCGCGGGGTGGATACCTTGCGTTTTGGTCCTTTAAAGCCTGCAGGGCTAACAGATCCAAAAACAGGCAGATGGCCATACGCTTGTATGCAGCTTCGCAAAGAAAACGTAGAAGGAACTATGTATAACCTAGTAGGCTTTCAAACAAATCTACTATTTGGTGAGCAAAAAAGAGTATTTTCTCTTTTTCCAGCTCTTAAAAACGCAGAATTCGTGCGCTATGGTGTAATGCACAAAAACACCTTTATAAACGCTCCGAAATCTCTTAATAAGTATTATGCGTTAAAGGATTACGAAAATATTTATTTTGCAGGGCAAATTACAGGTGTTGAAGGCTACGTAGAAAGCGCTTCTTCAGGGCTTTTAGTAGCAATAAATTTATACCGTAGCTTAAACGGACTTGCGCCTATCGATTGGGATAATAGAACTGTATCTGGCGCGCTTTGCTGTTACGTAGCAACGCCAAACAGCGATTTTCAGCCAATGAATGCAAATTTTGGCATACTTGCACCCGTAGCACTTCCCGATAAGCGCAAAAAAGAAATGAAAAAACAGCTAATGGCTCAGCGAGCATTAGAGGAAATAGCAAAAATATCAAAGAGGATTAATGAAAATGAGTAGTCAATTTCGCGGAACAACAATTTGCGGTGTAAAACGCAACGGTAAAATAGCGATTGCCGGCGACGGACAGGTTACTTTAAGCGAAAGCATTGTATTTAAAAGTAACGCAGTTAAGGTTCGCCGTATATATAACGACAAAGTAATTTTAGGTTTTGCAGGCGGAGTAGCTGATGCTTTTACCTTAACTGAAAGATTTGAGGCAATGCTTAACAAATATTCAGGTAATTTAATGAGAAGTGCAGTTGAGCTTGCAGAGCTTTGGAGAAACGATAAGCTTCCAAGAAAACTAGAAGCAATGATGATTGTTGCAGATAAGGAAAATATGTTTATTCTTTCAGGCTCTGGCGACGTAATCGAGCCGGACGAAGGCGTATGCGCTATCGGTAGCGGTGGTAATTACGCTTTAGCCGCAGCACGCGCTTTGTATGAAGAAACGGATTATGATGCGCGCACTATTGCAGAAAAAGCATTAAAAATTGCTTCAAGAATTTGCATATTTACCAACGATAATATCACCGTTGAAGAGGTGTAAGGAGGTATTTATGAATTTTACACCAAGACAGATAGTTGCAGAATTAGATAAATATATAGTTGGTCAAGACAAGGCAAAAAGAGCTGTTGCAATAGCTCTTCGTAACCGTTATCGCAGAAGTAGGCTTCCCTTAGAAATGATGAGTGAAGTTACCCCTAAAAATATCATCATGAAAGGGCCTACCGGCGTTGGTAAAAC
>JAFQBR010000353.1 GCA_017399665.1 Clostridia bacterium
ATAATTAAGCAAAATGGTATTGTAGTTCAAAAGCAGTCTGTGGATATTAAAGACATTAATGCTGGTGAAGAGAGATGCTACGAAATAAAAGTACCCAGCCTAAATGGTTACGTGACTTGTGATTTTATATTTGCCGATAAACAATATGGCATTAAAAACATTAAACAAATAGTTATAAGCGACAGTTATCCGGTTGGATTGTTTAATGCAAAAGCAGATATTGATGCAAGAAGTGTAAAATTGGGTAATTTATTAATAAGATTTGACGACAACGGTCTTATCGAACAAATAGAGAAAGATGACGTTGAATATTTAAAGGAAAAAATGCGTTTCAATTTTTTCCGCGCGCCTATTGATAACGACTGCAATTTAAAGAATAATTGGTATAAATATCGTTTTGATAAATGCGAGTTTAGAAAAACTAATTTAGAAATTGATAATTCAACGCTGTTTGTTAAGGGGTATTTGTGTGTCGATTCTTACCAGCCTTTAGCGGAAATAGTAATTAGCTATCGCTTTGATATGAGTGGGAAAATTGCGGTGGATATAAAAGCAGATTTGGCTGAATATATTGCTTGTCCGCCAAGATTCGGCATAACTTTTAGCTTAAAGAATGAATTTGATGACGTTGAATATTTCGGACATGGCCCGTACGAGGCGTATGAAGATAAAAAACTGTACGCGCCTGTTGGATTATATAATAGTAAAGTTGATGAAATGTTTGTGCATTACGTAAAACCGCAGGAAAACGGAAGTCATTGCGGAACAAGAATGGTAAAACTTTTAACTGAAGGTGCACAGTTTGCCGTTATGAGCAAAAATGATTTTTCTTTCTCTGTAATGCGTTACGACGAAAAGAATTTTGCAACTCATGATGCTGACTTAATACCTCAAGATAAAGTATTTTTAAATGTAGATTATAGAATGATGGGCACGGGTAGTAATTCTTGCGGACCTATGATCGATAAAAAATATACTATTACGGAAAAACACATTGAATTTGCTTTCGTTTTAGAGATCAAATAATAAATAGATAATAAGAAGGTGAAATATGGCTATACATTATAACGAACAAATAAAAACTTTTTATTTAGAAAGCAAGGGTATTACTTATGCTTTTCGTATTAACGAAATGGGCTTTTTGCAACACTTATACTACGGTAAAACTATTGATAGAGAAGATTTGTCTTTTATTGAATATATAAGCGCTAGAGGAATGAATGCGTATATGCCAACGGCAAAATGGCGCGGTCAATCTTTAAACGAATATCAAAATGAATGTCCTACGTTTGGCCGTAGTGATTTTAGAGAATGTATGTTTGCCTTTTGCGATAACAATGGCGTGCGTGTTGCTGACTATTTTTATCAAGGACATAAAATTCTAGATACTAAACCTGCGATTGAAGGAATGCCATCAGTAAGGGGTAATCAAACGCTTATTGTAACGCTTAAGGATAGCTCTAAAAATATTGAATTGAACTTGTTTTATACAGTTTTTGAAGATTTGCCTGTAATTTTAAGGCATTTAGAGGTTGTAAACTGTGGAAATAACTGTTATACTCTTGATAGAGTATATTCTTTCTGCGTTGATATGCCTAATAGAGAATGGGAGATAATAACTCTTCCTGGGGCGCACGTAAGAGAAAGACTTTATGAACGTAATAAGCTTTCACACGGTATTTTTACAGTTGACTCTAAAAGAGGCACATCTTCTGGGCAAATGAATCCCTTTGTTGCCGTTGTTTCGCCCACAACAACGGAAATTCAAGGGGAAGTATTTGGTTTTAATCTTGTTTATAGTGGGGATTTTGCTTTTAAAGCTCAAATAGAAGAAAATAATGATTTGCGAATTTTAGGCGGTATAAACGACTATGATTTTTCTTGGGAATTAAGGAAGAATGAAAGGTTTGTAACACCTGAAGTCGTTATGGTTTATTCTGAAAATGGTTTGGGTGAAATGAGTCGTGCTTATCATGATTTATATAGAACGTATTTAATCAATCCTAGATTTGTAAATAAATCGCGTCCTATAGTTATTAATAACTGGGAAGCCACCTATTTTGACTTTACGCCCGAAAAATTATGTAATATTATTGATTCAGTAAAGGATACAGGTATAGATACTTTAGTATTGGATGACGGTTGGTTTGGTAAGCGTGATAATGATACCTCCGGCCTTGGCGATTGGATTGTTAATGAATCAAAAATGCCGGGCGGTTTAAAAACAGTTATTGATTACGCTCATAAAAACGGTATGAAGTTTGGTTTATGGTTCGAGCCAGAAATGGTTTCTCCCGATTCCGATCTTTATAGGGCACATCCCGATTGGGCGATCCATGCAGGAGATTTAGTTCCTTGTCTTGGAAGAGATCAACTTGTGCTAGACTTAACCCGTGAAGAAGTTTGTGAGTACATAATTAATGCTGTTTCAAAAATTTTAAATAGTAACGAGATTGATTACGTTAAGTGGGATATGAATCGCAGTTTAACGGATAATTGGTCTTCATGGCTTGGCAAAAATGCAAAAGAAATGCATCATAGATACGTATTAGGGCTGTATAAGGTATGTGAAGCGCTTGTAAATGGTTTTCCAAATATTATTTTTGAAGGCTGTTCTTCAGGCGGCTGTAGGTTTGATCCTGCTATGCTATATTACTTCCCGCAAATTTGGACAAGCGATAACAGTGATGCCTATATGAGAACATTTATTCAGTATGGGACAAGTATATGCTATCCCTTATCTGCACAGTCTTGTCACGTTTCAGTATGTCCAAATCATCAATGCGGTAGGGTAACGCCTCTGAATGCGAGAGGGGATATTGCTCATCTTGGGGCAACAGGTTATGAACTTGATACTACTAAACTTGGAAAAGAAGATTTAGCCACAATAAAAGAACAAGTTGAAAAATATAGGCAAATGGAAGATCTTGTATTATTTGGTGATTTATACAGATTATGTGATCCAACTAAAGAAAATCTTTTTGCTGAGATGATCGTAGCAAAGGATAAATCAAAAGCACAAATTACGGTAATGCGTCCAATTAGTATTGCTAATGACGTTTGCAGACGCATTTATCCAAAAGGCTTAGATGAGAATTTTGTATACTGCATTACAGAGCTTAATTTGACGTTAACAGGTAGAACTATAATGAATGCCGGTTTAATAGTTAATCCTCCATTTGGTGATTTTACAACGGTAACTTATGCAATAACAAAAGTTAAATAATAAGAATAGTAAGCCTTATTTAATAGCAAAATAAAAAAATAAAAGCCTTTCGTTTAATTCAAAAAAGAAGGGCTTTTATTTTTGATTTATAGACTTATAGAATTACTAGCGCTATAATAAAATAATTTCAAAAAACGCATATAAAAAGCGGAATAATTGAAATTTTTATGTTTAGCATAATTAGTTTTAGCCTGTTAGTTTTTCGGTTAAATGTGCATGATATCTAATAGGCATAAATGCGTTCATTAGTTTAATGTTTTTGCGCTCTTTAATATTTATGCTGTTGTAGTAGGTTTGCCATAATTTTTGAAAGTTCTGTTCATGTTCACTAAGCTCAACGTATAGCGTTTGCGTTGCGTGAACGATTTTGCTTTCACCGTTATGGTACATAACTACGACGTTTCTTTTTACGTCGTGAAGTATAAAGGGGGTATTTCTAAATCTCATTTTAAAGTGTGGAAGTAATAGGTCTGCAATATCATTATCAGGTGCAAAGTGTGCGTAATATATACCGTTTGCACACTCGTTAAATCTTATAAAGCCTTTGAATTTATGCGACTCGTTACCAATTTTTTTAATTGTGTCGTAAAAATCCATAACGACCTGTTCAGAAAATTTACCTGAAATATTTTTTCTGTATTCAAACGTTTTACAGATGTAATTAAAAATTACTTGATATTTCGCTTTGTCTCCGCTTCTGAAAGCATACTTGATATCAGCAAGAGCATTTATGCCAATGTATTTATAAAGGGCAGTAATAATTCTTTTGTTATTTTCGTAATCGGTTTGAATAAAACGAATACCGCCTTCTAGGGTTAGCTGTACGTCATCACAAGTTATTAAGTTGGGTGTTTCTTTGTAAATAAAGCTTGTATAAACGCAGGTAAAAAGACCGTCGATAGTTCCGTCGAATTTATAAATTAACATAAGTGCCTCCTATAACTCGCCCGTAAGAACGCTTTTATTCAAATCGGGTAGTGAGAATAAATTTATCTGTTGTATATTTTGATTTTCTTCAATAACGCTTAAAGCGTTGGTTATAAGTTTGATTTTCTCTTGTCCGTAAAATTTGCCGTTGACGGTTATAAAATGCATAGCTCTTTTTAAAACTATGCGCATTTTAATTAAATCCTCGTAAGTAAGTTTACCGTAACGTCTTGCCATAACTATTTTGTTTGCGCCTTTAAATCCTATACCGGGTACTCTTACTAAAACTTCAGGTGGTGCGGTATTTACTTCAACGGGGAAAAAGCCCATATTTCTTAGCGCCCAAGCGCACTTCGGATCGTATTCGGTAGGTAAATTGCTGTTTTCATCAACAATTTCTTCAGCGGTAAATCCGTAAAAACGCATCAACCAGTCTGCCTGATAAAGCCTATGCTCGCGAAGTAGTCCAACAGGGGTTGCCGGTAAATTTTTGTTTAGTGTATTTGTTGGAATGTATGAAGAATAATAAACGCGTTTTAGCCTATAATTTTTATATAATGCCTGTGTAAGTCTTACAATTTGTCCATCACTTTCGGGTGAAGCGCCAACAATCATTTGCGTTGTTTGACCTGCTGGTAAAAATTTGTTTGACTTATTGCTTTTATGGTAGATATATTCACTTGCCACGCTTTTCATGGGGGTTAAAATAGCCGTTTTGTTCTTTTGCGGAGCAAGTAGTTTTAGGCTTTTTTCGCTTGGCAGTTCAATATTAAAGCTCATTCTGTCAACTAGTGTGCCTGCTTGCTGAATAAGAAGGTAATCGGCTTTAGGGATGCCTTTTAGGTGAATGTAGCCGTTAAATTTGTAAACCTTGCGAAGCTTTATAACCACTTCTAAAAGCAATTCCATTGTGTAATCAGGGGATTTGTAAATAGCTGATGATAGGAATAATCCTTCAATATAGTTACGCTGGTAGAAATTAATTACAAGTTCGCAGATTTCGTCGGGCGTAGCAATAGCTCTTGGTATGTCGTTTGAATGTCTGTTAATACAATACTGGCAGTCATAAGAGCAGTAATTTGTTAAAAGAATTTTTAGTAGTGAAATGCAACGCCCGTCTTCGGTAAACGAATGGCAAATTCCCGAAATATCGGCGTTGCCAATGCCGTCCTTCGTGTTTTTCCGTGAAGAACCAGACGAAGAGCAAGAAACGTCATATTTGGCACTTTCGGTTAAAATTTTTAGTCTATTAGCTTCAATCATAACGTTCCCTCCTATTTTATGTTTACATTATAGCACTGTTTTTTTATAAAGTCAAACATTTGTTCGTATTTATTGAACATTTGTTCGTATTTTTTTATTTGTGCAATTTTGGGTATATTTTTTGCAAAAAAATACCGTGATTTTATTAAAAAGGTGCTGATTTATTAAAAAAATAAAGTAAAATTGTTTAATAAAGATTTTAATTGAGTTTTTTAAGCAAAAAAATATTGACATTAAAAGGGTAGTATGATAATATATTAAGTGATTTTAGCGAAATAATGAAGGTTTGTATGAAATTTAACGATTACGATCTTTGTCTTATAACTGATCATAAGCAGAGATTATACTTTTTGGGTTTTAGTTCTTCTGCGGGTTATCTAGTTTTTAACAAAAACAGAAAAACTTTTGTTGTAGATAAACGTTATCATTATGCAGCAAAGAAAAAACTTGAACCTAAGGGCTACAACGTTGTTTGCGGTAGCGGTTACGATACTTTGGTTGATATGGTTAACAACCTTGAAGTTCGAGCTATCGGTATTGACTTTTCGGTTACTACTCTTAATCAAATTGCTATTTTAGAAAAGCTTCTTCCAAACGTAGAGTTTAAAGATGTAGGCGAAGAGATTGCGGACGTAATGTCTGTAAAGTATACTGAGGAGCTTAATGCTATTGCAAAAGCTTGCAAAATTGCAGAAAAAAGCTTTAAACAAGTTTTAAAAAGCCTTAAAGAGGGCGTTACCGAAAAGCAAATTGCTGCTGAACTTGAATATTTGTTTGAAAAAAACGGTGCAAGTGATAAGTCATTTGATTCGATAATTGCATTTGGTGCAAACGCGGCTGTTCCACACCATGAATCTGGAGGAACGAAGCTTCGCAAGAATATGCCCGTGCTTATGGATTTTGGCTGTATATATCAAGGCTACTGTTCAGATATGACAAGAACACTTTGGTTTGGAGACCAGCCTAGTGAGGACTTCTTAAATGCTTATGATGCTGTTTACGATGCGCACATGGCTGCTTTTAACGCAATCGAGCCCGGTATGAATGGTGCAGAAGCGGATGCTTTAGCAAGAGATGTTTTAAACGCACGCGGATATGGGGAATATTTCACTCATTCTTTAGGTCATGGTGTTGGCGTAAATATTCACGAAGCGCCTTGGCTTGCTCCTAAGCGTGAATGCTTACTTTTAGACGGAATGGTTTTCTCTGATGAACCCGGCGTATATTTTAACGGTAAGTTTGGCATTAGAATTGAAGATACTATTTATCTAAAAGAGGGTAAAACTCATACTTTTATGGAAGACGATAAAAAACTTATTATCGTAAATAACGGAAAAATTAAAAAATATTAAAATAAATTAGGAATTTATAAATCAGGAGATATAATTATGATTCAAGCAGGCGATTTCAGAAAAGGTGTTACTATCGAATATGAAGGCAACATTTACACAATTGTAGATTTCCAACACGTAAAACCCGGCAAGGGCGCAGCGTTTGTTAGAACAAGACTTAAAAATATTGTTACAGGTGCAGTTTTGGAAAAAACTTTCAATCCCACTGAAAAAGTTGAAAACGCTATTATTGAAACACAAAAGATGCAATATTCTTACAATGACGGCGATCTTTACTACTTCATGGACGAAGAATACAATATGATTCCTCTTAACCATGATCAAGTTGAAGAAACATTAAAGTTCATCAAAGAAAATGACTACGTTATGGTTAAATTCTATAAGGGATCTGCTTTCTCTGTTGAATGTGAAAACTTCGTAGAATTATTAGTTACTGAAGCTGAACCCAGCGTTGCAGGTAACACAGCTACTAACGCTACAAAGATCGTTAAACTTGAAACAGGTATTTCTATTCAAGTTCCCATGTTCGTAAACGAAGGCGACGTTATTCGTATTGATACAAGAACTGGCGAATACATGGAAAGAGTTAAAAAGTAATTTTTAACTGTTTGCCTTTAATATGAGAACAATTTTAATTACAGGCGCATCAAGAGGCATTGGCGAACAAATCGCCCGTGCCTTTTCTGCCAACGGCGATAACGTTATTATAAACTATAATAACAGTGAAGAGCGAGCAAAAGCTTTGGGAGCTCAGTTAAACGCTCCAATTTTTAAAGCTGACGTTAGCGACAGCGCGCAAGCAAAGGCTTTGGTCGATTTTGCAATAAAAACTTATGGCAAAATTGACGTTTTAGTTAACAATGCAGGCATAGCTTTACCTCAAACGGTTATACAAGACGTTACTGAAGAGCAGTTTGATAGAATAGTTGCGGTAAATTTAAAATCTATTTTTAATTGTTCAAAAGCAGTTGTGGATCACATGGTGTTTAATAAAAGCGGCTGTATAATAAATATATCTTCAATTTTTGGTCAAGTTGGGGCTTCATGCGAGGTTGTTTATTCTATGACGAAAGCTGGTGTAAATGGCTTTACAAAAGCATTAGCTAAAGAGCTTGCTCCTTCAAATATTCGTGTAAACGCGGTTGCTCCCGGCTTTATTCGAACGGATATGACGGCTCATCTATCTGAAGAAGATGTTAACGAGTTTTTAACAGAAGTACCACTAGGAATAGTTGGAACAACTGAAGATATCGCTCAAGCAGTATTATTTTTAGCGAGCGAAAAAGCTTCATATATAACCGGTCAAATACTTAACGTTAATGGCGGAATGATTTGAGCTAAATAAATTTTAGTATAAAAAAAGATGCAGAGTTTTTCTTTTCTGCATCTTTTTTATATTTTATTAAAGTTTATTTATGAAAAACTATAATATAAGCGAATTCGCTTTCTATAATTTCAACAATTTTTAACTCACTGTTTTGCGTTAAGCTTTTAATATTTTCTAAATTATCGGGGTAAATTTTTATTTTTCTATTGCCGTAATCTAACCATTCGCTTTGATTTTTGTCTATAGATAAACAAAAAATACCACTTTCATACAGTAAATTTGACACTTTATTTATTACTTTTACTTTATTTTTAAAGTGCATCATTGTTAAAGAAGAATAGATAACGTCAAATTTTGAATCAAAAGAGTGACTAATAAAATCGTCGCATATTAAACTTATGTTTTTGTGCACAGCAAGATTAATTTTAGCCCTTTCAATCGTTTTAGGCGAAATATCTATTCCAACTAAAGCTGAACAAAGAGGGGCAACCTTTGTAGCGATTCTTCCTGTTCCAATGCCAATTTCAAGAACCTTTTTATTCTTATTTAATTGCATAGCAGAAATAAATGGAATTCCATCCCACTTGTTCATGTATTCTTGCATTAAAGGCGAATCATGAAAGGGATCGTTATTTTCTTCTATTAGCTTATCGTAATGTTCTATCACGTTCATAAAAATAAAACCTAAAAGCAGTTATTTAGTAAGATACAAAAGTAAAAACGGATGAGTTAAGCAAAAACGGATGATTATTTGGAAAACGGTTTCAATTATAACGATAGGTTGAATTATTCTTCAATGAGTGCTTTTGTTTCTTTGCCGTTATCAATTATGTAAATAAAACAATCTTCAAATTGATTGGAATAGTTTCCGTCTTCTTTTAGCTTTTCAGGAAAATAGTTGTATTTAATTACTACTTCAAATTCAGATAAATTTTTTGTCGAAAATGTAGTAAATTCGTGTGTTTCTTCGGCAATTTTAGGGGTTGATCCATCTATTTGAGAATTATATACCACAATTTCATTACCGCAATTACTACAGTTAGCTTTAAGGACTAGCTGCTTGTTTTTTCTGATAATATAAGGAGCGAGAATTCCTTTTGTTTGCTTGCCTGTATGCGAAAATGCAAAAGTGCAATTTCCGCATGAACAATGGAGCTTTGCAGAAATAGCTACTCCGTTGAATTCTTCAACATTTTTCAAGTATTCTGATAGTCTTAATTTCATATTTTGCTATTCCATATTTTGTTTTGTAGTATTAATTGATGAAATTAACACGCGCCTTATTACACCGCAATCGTGAATAAGCATTTTGGCGTTATCGTTAGATAATATATCCGACCTTTGCAAAAGCTCAAGCCAATATTCTGTTTCATAGCACTCTTTTAATGCGATTTGAAGTTTGGAAATAAAGTCAACTTTGCTATGAGCATATTTTGCTTCACGAATATTAGCACCAATAGATGTCGCACTACGCTCCAACTGATTTATAAGAGAATAATGCCCCTTAATGCTATCTGTCGTTTTCAAAATAATTACTGCAAAATTCATAGATAAATCTGCAAGTTTATTCTCTGCCATAATTATCACCTCGACTTTAGTATAGCATAAATTCTAAAGAAAAGCAATAATGAAATCCCGCTTTGCAGGATGAAATCCAAACAAGTTTGGATGAAATCTTCGGTGTGCCACCTCAGATGAAATCAAATCCGCCTATCCTTAACCTTGCGAAGCAAGATTTCATCGCTTTAGCGATTTCATCCACGAAAGTGGATTTATTCCGTCGCAGGCGGATTTAATTGAAAAGACTCAAGATTGTATCCAATCCTGAGTCTTTTCATGGTAGCCCTTTTGACCGCCAAAATGAGAGGTTGATTTTGAAAAAAACATATTACTATAAGTAATATGAGTTATCAATTTTTTTGTGTTTTGAACAATATTTTTGTATAAATCCATAAAAAAAAGATGGGTAAAAAACAAAAAAATATTGTTTCCAATACAAATATGTCAAATTAAAACGTTGCTTATTAACAGTTAGATTATATATCAAAAAAATTTAATTGTCAATAAAAAAAATAAGTCAAATTTAATCTAATGAGTTATAGATAAGGTAGCATTAAAAAAGCCGAGTAAAAATTAATATTACCCGGCGATAAGAAATATATAACATTTTATATATATAATTGAACAGATAGATAAATCATAAAGTTCTGTTTAGCATATGAATGAATTTCAGTGGGGAAGGAAAAATTCTCCTTATAAAATAAAAAAGGCTGATGATCATTTTCATCAGTCTCTTTTTTGTTATTTATATAGTTGTAGTAAATTTCAATTTTATCATCCCAAAGAATAATTTTTTTAATTAAGTAATGAAGCATGACTCGTGGTTCTTTTTTAATTACTTTTTTTATAAAACGAACAATATCAGTTTTTTTCATTACGGTAACGCTGTTTATTTCTTGTTGAAGAATTTGTGAACTGACATTTTCTAAGGATTTTTCCAATTCTACTAGGCGTTGTTTCGTAGTGTTAGTAATTATCCCTTTCTCAATAGCCGTCATAATGTTTGATATATTTTCTTCAATTGCTTTTTTACGATCAATTAATAAGTTTTTTGTTGAATCTTCTTTTGCCTTTTCTTTTTGTAGAGATATAATTTTTTCGGCTAAAAGATTAATCGTTTCATCATTATCTAAAACTTTAATTGTTATTTCCGTAACTAAATCTTCTAAGATTTCTTTACGTATTGTAGCTTTTTGACATACATGACCTTTTTTTCTATTTGAGCACTTATAATATCTAAGAATAACATTATTTTTGCCTGTTCCACAATCGCCGTTTATATGGTGTCCGCATAAACCACAAATGATTTTATTTTTAAGAAGGTATTGGATTTCAAGTGAAGTTTTGCCGAACTTATTTTCATTAATTCTTTTTTGAGTTAATTCAAATATATATGGATCAATGATTCGAGGGTAGTAATTATCATATCGTTCGCCATTGTAATAGCAAACACCCGTATATTTTTCATTTCGCAACATTTTATAAACGGTATTTATTGCAAAGGGTTTGTTGTTGTATACAACTCCTTCTTTTGTTATAGCTTCAATAATTTCTCTTACAGGTTTACACGATACATATTCTTCAAAAATGCGTTTTACAACAGAAGCATTAAATTCATCGAGTACAGGTTTATGATCTACTATCTTATATCCGAAAGGAAAACGTCCTCCAGTATAAAGTCCTTTTAATCGGCTTTCTCTCATACCGCGCTTAACTTTTTGACTTAATTCTGCAGAGTAATATTCAGCCATACCTTCTAAGAGGGATTCTAGAATAATACCCTCAGGTGAGTCTGGAATATTTTCTTTAGCTGAAACTAATCGTATTCCATTATCTCTTAAGGTTTTTCTATGAATAGCCATTTCATATTTATTACGTGAAAAACGGTCAAGCTTATAAACAAGAACCATATCCCATGCCTGTTTTGAAGCATCTTTAAGCATTTTTTGGAATGAAGTTCTGTTATCGTTAGTACCGGTCATTGCTTTATCGATATAAGTATCGACTATAAGTATATCGTGATATTTAGCATATTCCGTACATTCGCGGATTTGTCCTTCTATAGATTGGTCTGTTTGCTTTTCGCTCGAATAACGAGCATAAATTACAGCTGTTTTCATTGTTGCTGTACCTCCTTATTTTATTATTTTTTCTAATCGTAAACGAACACTTTTAATTTTTCAACTGACTAAAATATCATTTACTCTGACTAAATTAGAGAAGATTTTTGAGTAACTATGACAAAAATATTATTAGCCATTAACGAAATCTTAAAAACTATTCATTCCCGCTGTCGAAAATTTCGACACGGCCACCATCAGAAAGTGGCTAGCAGGAAAGTGATCAAAACTAAAATTGGCGCGTTTGAATTAAACTAATAGAGTTTTAAGTGTCAATTTTAGTAGCTTTCCGGCGACGACGTCTTTCTGATACACTAAAAAAACAATAATGTAATAATTTCGTTCAGTGTAAATAAGAGATGAGTCATATTTAATATTACAATTGGTAGAAAAATACAACAAAGCTATATGCTTTGCAAGTGATGCCCAGTTGTAGGATGTTTACGTTTGCATATATACCGAAGGGTATACGCAGGAAGGAACGGCAGATAAGTTAGGTTATTCATCAAATTACGTATACAAACTAAACAGAAAGCTGATAGAGTTTTTCTATAATTATTTTAAAGGAGAAAAAGTGGCATAAAAAATACGTTTGCATCTATACTGATTTAGTTAAGCAAGAAGAAATGGTATAAAAAGAAATAAATATGTGTCTAACGTATTGACAATGGGCGCATATTATGTTATAATTTGTGTATAATAATAACGGAGGACTTATTATGAAAGCAAGTGTAAATATAAAAATGGATGAACAATTAAGGGATGATGCAAAGGCATTATTTGCTCAAATGGGATTAGATATGACGACGGCGGTAAATATGTTTTTAATCGCAGCTTTAAGAGAAAAGGGGTTACCGTTTGACGTAACAACCGTAAGTTCTGTTTCAGATGATGAGAAGTTGGAAAAATATTTTGCTGATAAATTAAGAAGGGCAGAAGAACAGGAAAAACAAGGAAATATGCGTTCAGTTGAAGCCTTTTC